>NZ_JBGVMC010000210.1:0-2889 GCF_045124615.1 Succinivibrio sp. | reverse complement strand
ATCAGCGTTTTTATATTCGCCTCGGATTGTCCTTACATCTCCACCCTCAACAGGTGCCAAGTTCCATACTTCTCTAGCTTCATTCACAGATAACATTCCACGATCTAGACCATCATTTGTGAATGCCATCTTGTCAGCATTGCTCATGTACTGTAAACGATTGGCTGTGAGCATGACTTGTGATCCGTTCGCTCTCTCCCTCTCTGAGAACATAGCCTTTGTAAGACCCTCAGAGAATTTGATTGCAAACTCTTCAACACATCCCTCATAGAATGCTGACCAGCTATCACCATAAGCCTTGTTTTGTAGAATATCCTCATTAACACCAAAGTAGTTAAAGACATTGGTCTGGATCAGCTGCATCTGATCTTTGTCAATCGTGTATGGTGATGAGGTTATCTGCTTCACATTGGTGTAGGTGTTCGGAAATAGGAGAAGTCCACCACCCTTTGCCTCTTTGGAGAAGTTTTCCTCTGAAAATCTCTCACGCTCTTTGACCAGATCCTCATGCTTGGTAAAGTTATTGAGCTGTGCCATGAATCTGTAAGTAGCTGCGCTCTTAACACCTTCCTTGATGCCCTGATTGTTTATGTCAATGAGGTCAAGTGTGCTGTTCAGTGCTTCGTTATCCGTTCCAAAGAAATCACGCTTATATCTAAACTTAGTGAGCACACAAACTTTTCTTAACTCTACCGCTGCATAGTCACCACCATGGAACTTATACCTGAGCCATGGCAGTCCCTCATATTCCACAATGGTGCATCTATCAGGCATCACAGGATAATAACCTGTAATTCTCATATCAGCGTCAAAAATAGGAGTGACAAAGCATGTGTTCTGATTGTCGAGAATGGTGGAAACTCTGTAAAGGAATGCGCTCCATGTTTCCCACTGATTAGGGCCTTGCCTCAGCTTGGTCTGCAAAGGTTGTTGAGCTGATCCTGTAACCTCAAATTTGAGCTTGGAGATATGTCTGGCCCTTGCATCAATAGCGCTCCTGACAAGCTCACTCTCATAGATGGCACCCTCCCAATTGTGGAAAATAGGCTCATACCCTGTTATTGTCTTAAAATAAGCGTCAGCATTCTTGAGCACAATCTGTGATTCTTTTGCTTGTCTTGGTCTAAATATTGAATCAAATAAACCCATAACTCATTCCTCACTCATTCTTGAGCCTTATGCCTATCTCGTCATACCATTTTTGACGAACACAAAAGGCATCAGCCAATGCAGCCACTCCATCAATGTGCATTGTCCGATTTATCTTAACTAGCTTTCCCCTGCCTCTCTCAACACTCATTTTGATTGCTGAGTTTAGCAGATGTATTTTCAATAGGTCGTTATCGCCTATATGAACTTTTTTATCCTTGAAAAGCCCCTCCATCTCTTGGAGAACTCCCCAAAGGTTATCACCCTGAAAAACATCATCAGTTTTAAAGCCGTAACCCTCTAATTGTTGCACCAGGTATTGTGCCGAGTACCTATCATAACCAACTACAAGAGGCAGAATCTCATATTTTTCCACCAAATCCACCAGCCAATTGTAGCAATCGTGATAATCTACAAAGTTGTCTCCTGAGAGATCAAGAAGCCCTCTCTGATGGTAAATGTTGTATGGTACTCCATCTCTTGAAATCGCCTCATCAATTTTCTCAGCTGGCAACCAGAACTTTGCGAACACATAAAGCTCACCATTCTTTTCAATAACAATGGTTGCTGCTGTCAGGTCTGTTGTCTGCGACAAGTCGATTCCACAAACTGCATAACTACTTCTAAAATCCTCAAGGCTGAGGGGATCGCCGCACATGTTCTCAACAACATGAGCATCTAGCCATGCCAAGGAACTGTTTTGCTTTAAATTGCAGTATTTTGTGATGAACTCAGCCTTTTTGGATAAGGATCCTTCTGCAACTGCAATCTCTTCCAAGAGGTAGTCAACAGTGACCGACACCCCTAAATTCGGATTGCTTTTCTGTAACTCATTGATGTCGTTCCATTTCTCAATGTCATCAATGATGTATAAAAAAGGCAACAGCTTCTTTTCTTTGCTGTCACCTAGTAAAAACCTTGTGCATCTTTTCAGGAGCTCGTCATATATTCCGTCATTGATATAACCAGCTGTGGAACAACTCAAAAGAATTGCCTCTGGTCTTGCTCCCATTCCTGACTTCATAACTTCATACTGCTTTAACCCTGCATCACCATCCCATGCAGCAACCTCATCACAAATACAAAGGCTAGGATTGAAACCATCACTCTTCTTTGCGGAGAATGCAATCTTTGTAACCATGGCATTCTGTGCAGGGATGAACAAATCTGTCATTCTATGTCTTGGCAAAACTGTTGTGTCTTTCACACTCTTGTTGTGTTCATCCTTTTCCGAGACCTCTTCTTTTAACTCCTGGTACTCAGGATCTAAAAGTGTCATTTGCCATATGTTGTTATATATGATGTCAGCCTGTGCCAACTTTGGAGCGATATTATAAACCTTTGCTCCATAGCCACCCTGCCACCACTCATATTTAGCAATAGCAGATGCCAGCAACGACTTACCATTTTTACGTGCAACAATCAAAACCACTTCACGGAACTGTCTGAATCCATCCTCATTGACAATTCCATAGATTGAAGCCACAAGAGCCTTTTCCCAGAGCTCCAACTTGAGTGGCTGTGGTGCCATAGGGCCTTCTGTATGAAAAGCATGCTCCTCAATCCAATCAATGGCCTCATTAGCCTTCTTTTGGTCATAGAAAAACTGCTTTTCCTGTAAACCCTTAACGATATACTCAAGAACAAGCTCAATCCACCGCCCTACGACAATGGACCCGTTCTTAATCTTTTGATAATATGTCAAAATCCAATTACTTTTGGTCATCTTCCTGACTTCTT
>NZ_JBGVMC010000209.1:0-18096 GCF_045124615.1 Succinivibrio sp. | reverse complement strand
TACAAATCTTGTTCTTAACAGATCAAAATTTGATGCTCGCGGTACTGTTACTGTTATGAAATCAGAAGAAGCAAGAAGCTTTGATGTAGGTCAGACATATTATCTTGGAAATCTGCCTTGGTACCAGAGAATCTTCTACATGCTTCTTGATAAGCCATGGTTACTCATGTTCCTATCAATCTTCTGTGCAGTTATCTTCTGTCTGCTTGCATATAAGATCTTAAAGAAGATTCAGGTTGAAAGGATCTTAAAACTAACCAAAAAGAAAGCTCAGTAAAGGCGAGGAGCAAAAATGAAGAATTTAATTAAATTTATATTTGCAATTGCTCTATCTGCTATAACATGCGCCCATGCTTCAACATGGGAGCTGTACGATTCTTTCATGAAACTTCATTACACTGATGGAAAAATCGTTGATTTTGATGAAAAAGGCAATCCTTTCACTACATCTGAAGGTCAGTCTTATGCAATGTTCTTTGCTCTTGTTCAGAAAGATAAAAACAGATTCGACAAACTTTTAAATTTTGTTGAAAAAGAACTATGTGAAGGCTCTTTTGAGAAAAAACTGCCTGCATGGAAATGGGCAGGTGGTAAGGTTGTTGACTCAAACAATGCAACAGATTCTGATATGTTTATTGCATACAACCTTTTCAATGCAGCTGATATTTTTAATGAGCAAAGCTACAAAACAAAGGCACTTGCCATTCTGTCTAATATAAAGAAAAACTGTATTGCAAAAAACAATGTTCTAGGAAGCGTAATTCTTCCTGGTACATATGGATTTAACTCTAATGGAGAAATCAAACTCAATCCTAGTTACTTTCCACCTTTTGTAATGCAGAAACTATCATCCTATGATGACGATTTCAAAGTTTATTACCAGAATGTTTTAAATGCCATTGCCAGAGGTTCTGAAGCTGGTTTTGCTCCTGATTGGATTGTTTTAAATCAGGATGGAAACATATTAAGTTCAAAGGAAAACTTTGGTAGCTATGAAGCTATCAGAGTATATCTGTGGCTTGGCATCACAGCAAAAACAGATCCTAACAGAAGACTGATGATCCCTTTATATCAGAATATGCTAAAAAAGGTAAACAATGAGCATTATGTTCCTGAAAAGGTAAATCTTAATACTCTTGAAACAACAGGCAGGGGAAATGTCGGCTTTGAGGCAAGCTTAATTGCTCTTGCAGATGAAAAGATAAAGGACTTATTCAGAACCAGAGTGAAGAATCACGTATTTGGTAAAAAAGAATACTACTCTCATGCTCTTTGCCTGTTTGCAACAGGCTTTGATGAGCACAGATATGAATTCACCCAGAACGGTTCTCTGCTATTAGGTAAATAAAATATGAAAAAGTTATTAAATCTGTCAGTTATATTTATGTGCTTCTCACTTGCAGGAGCATATGCATCTGGATTTGATTATGCTAAAAGATACAGTAAAGATGGTCATTTACAGTCTGGCAGTGCAATAACTATTTCATATCCATCAAAACCTACAAACAAAGCAAAGCTGCAGCTGAACGTTCTTAGAAAAAATGAAGAGTACGGAAGACGTTATTTCAATGAGGCAATAGAACAGTCAGCTCTCGATAAGATTGCTCTTGTTTCAGGAGCAAATTCAAAAGTATATATGCTTGCCTTTGTTAAGTTCAAACTCAAGCAGGGACAAAAGGGAAGAGAAGAAGCTCTTGTTGCAATTAATAAAAGATGCAGCTCTGATAACAGCTCTTATGAATGTGTTCAGGCAAAGGCTATGTATGACATGGCCGATCCTCAGATGAAAATGAAGCTTCAAAACTTCATTTTCAATGAGGAACACAGAAACTATAAAGAAGCTGTTAGTGCTATGGATGAGGTCCTAGGTATTCCCGTTGAACACGAACTTCGTTACAGATATTACGTAATGATGGGTAATATCGTAAAAAGAGAAATTGAAGCAATTCATGGTCTTGAAAAAATCATCAGAGAAATACCTTACGAAACAGCTTTTGCAAGTCAGGTTAGAAAAACCCTTATCTCTTTTAAAGCAAGCCATAAAGCAAATACTGCAATTGCCAATATAGATAATAAAAAGACTTCTACTCTTGCACAAAAACAGCTGTTAGCAGCGATAAAATCCGATCCTGCAAACCCAGATGCACAGTACTGGAAAGAAATTTTAAAATTCTCTAAGTACTACAGAACAATTGATGAGGCTGACAACCTGTTTAATCAGAAAAAGTATACAAGCGCTATTGTTGAATATAACAAAGCTATAAAAATTGATAAGAACAGCCCTTATGCCTATGTCGGTCTTCTCAGGATATACAGCGAACTTGAAGATGAAAGTAACTTTGAAAAGTATGCATCTTTAGCAAATCATCATGCGAAAAAAGAATCTGTATCTGAAAGAAGAAGAATTGCTGCTCTTGTTAATTCATTAAGGGCTCAAAGATATGTAAAGAAAGGCACTGAGTATGAATCTATGGGAATGTACTCAAAAGCCCTTGAAAGCTATAACAGAGCATATCAGATGGATAGCTCTGATCCTTGGATTATATATAATCTTGCATCATGCCATATAGAACTAAAAAACAGCGATGATGCTATAGCTCTATTTGAAAAAGATGCAGCTAAACATAAAAATGATGTTGAGTTTAATTATGCCTATGCTCTGATCCTCGATAAGGCAGACAGAACTCAAAAGGCAATCAAAATCATTAAACCTTTCACAACAAAAGATAAATCAGTAGATGAGCTTTTAGTAAGACTAAATAATTCTTTAACAGTAGCTAAAGCAAGAAACCTTGTAAATGCTGGCGATATTGATAAGGCAAAGGAGATCCTTGAAACTGTCGATACTGCAGAAGCAAAGACTCTTCTTGCAGATATAGAGTATACAAAAGGGAATGATAGAAGAGCACAAGAGCTTTTAGAACAGGTTATTGTTAAGGATAAGGATAATCTCTATCCAAAACTTAAACTTGCATCTATATATATTCAGACAAATCAGGAACAAAAGGCTGATAGTCTTTTAGATACGCTGTACAAAAGACAAAATGAACTGTCATTAGACAACAGACGTGCTCTTGCAGCCTTGTTTGAAGATAAAAAGGATTATGCAAAAGCACAGAAAATCTATATATCTACCATAGTAAGTGTCTATGATAAGGCAAAAAATGAAAACGATTATGACAGTAAAAAACTATTGTCTAATACTAAAAACATCAATGATGAAGACAGATATACTGTTGCATGGATTCTAAGAAATGCAGCTGTTAATAAAAACAGAACTCAAACAGAAAGACCTTCAAAGACAAAGCTATACAAAGATGCTTTAGCTGTTATTAACAAAAAAGATAATTACAATGATGATTTAGAATATACAGCTGATTTAAGAACCCCTGATGATGAAAAAACTGACTGGGTAAAGCAGTCAATTATTTCAAACGGTTCTTTGGCATATAACGAAAATAATGTAATTATTTCAGGTGCAATAAGATTTATAAGAGATTCTGGTCATAAAGGTTACTCTGACAACAAAGGCATTCAAAGTCTTTTAAAGATTTCCTTCCCTTTTGCAAATGGTGCTATCACACTACAGACTGACAGAACAACAATAAATGCTGGTGCACTGCAAGGTGGTGAATACAACGATATGTTCGCAAACTGCTTTGCAAAAGGCTGCTCTGACAGATCTGATCATAAAAGAACAGCTACCACTTTTGCTGTCGGTTATGATAACGATACTTTTCATGCTGATATAGGAACAGCTCCTAAAATATCAAATAACAAAATCGAAACTACTGCTATTGTAGGTGGAGCATATTACAACTTTGATGTAAGCAAATTATCATTTAGAACTGGTATTCACAGAAGAGCAAAAGACAACTCTGTGCTTACATACTACGGCGATACCGATCCTGTTACACGAATGAAATTCGGTGCTGTAAAGAAAACTGGCCTTGATGTTTCAGGAAGTCTTTATATTGATGAAAACTCTGGAATATGGAGTACATTCAGCGCAGATAAACTAAAAGGAACAAATGTAGCAGATAACTCATCTTATATTGCTATGGCCGGTTATTACTATCATCTACTTAATAAACCAAATGAAAGAATAACCATCAGTCCAAATCTAATGTATATGCATTATTCAAAAGATCTAAGTGGATACACATTCGGTCAGGGCGGATATTATTCCCCTCAGTTCTATTTAGGTCAGGGTATCTCTCTTGCCTATATGAGGAGATTTAACGACACATCTATCTATGCAGAAATTTCTGGATCTATAAGCACAAGCAGAACAGACAGCATCGACAGATATCCAATAAAGATTGCAAATAATGATGATCTCTTTGCTAAATCACAGACTGAATCTGCAACAAGCTACGGTGGTGGTATCAGACTGGCGGTTGAGCAGAGAATGAATTCTCATCTGGTTTTAGGTTTACAGGGTATTGCTGTAAAAGCCGAAGACTATTCACCAATAAATCTGAGTGCCTACTTCAGATACTATTTTGATAGCTGGGAAGGCGATCTGTTAATGCCTCCTAAAGCACCTGTTCCTTATGTAGAGTGGTAAAAAAATGAATTTAGGAATTCAACATCTGATTTCTTCACTACAGAAACTGCAGTATGGTGGAGTTTATTTTGTCTCAGTTTCTAGTAAGGATCTGGCATTACAGGCTGGTTTAAGCTGTCTTGCCGAAAACTCTTTTTGTAAAAACTTAAGATATCTTACCCTTCAGGGAATTGAGTTATCTCAGATTAAGAGTCAGAATTTTTCTGAAGAGTTTCTGTCAAAAATCAAAGCTCATGTCTATGAATATGAAGACAACTGTGATGTTCCAAGAAACATTATCAACGATCTAGTTGTATATGATGCTATTGATACTGAATCACTGCATGTTGTTCTTTTTGAAGATTCACAGATACTTGAATTAGATAAGGATAACCTTAACAGATACTTATCTAAGATCTCCTATTTTGCAAAAAAACATAATGCTGTTTTTCTGTTTGTAATCTATGGATCAGATCCAGATATTGCTGTAACCCCACTCCTTGAGCACAGTACAAATATATCAGGCATCGCAACTATTGAGCAGAATCTAACATCAGTTATCATGAACACCAGACTGTGGCGACTTGATGATGGTGGATTCACAAGTGGTGTAAATACACTAAAAGTTACAGCAAATGGCTTAGAATTAGTAATTGACGAAAAAACAAACACTGCTCATATTGATGAAAACATATGCTATGTTGTAGCAAATTCTTTCACTCCTGATATCAAAAACTATTCTGATACAAAGGTTTTTGCATCAAACTATGAATTATATGAACAGGCAATCAAAGAAGCGTACTGCTCTACTGTGTTTTTCACTTTAGAAAACAGAGAGGATATAGACACACTCGCAAAAATGATTTACGAACTACGTACAATCAGAGGAAAAGAGCTAAAAATAATAATTATTGAAAAGATCCCTGGTATTAGAGCAACATCAGAAAAACTTCTTTTAAACTGCGGAGCAAACTTTATATTCCCGTCATCAGCTAAGGGATATTACATAAACGCCATGATCCCAACGCTTAAGACAAGTAAGTTCACACAGTCTATAAGTGTAAACTTTAACCGTATTATTGATAATTATCACTTTATTGAAAATGAGGATAACGGTTATTTAAAACCAGAAGAATTCTTCAATAGCGTGGACAGACTGTTAAAGGCTGGATTTGAAAATAATTACGTTGAAGCTTGTCTTTCAGTTCTGACACCAAAGAATGGAATTGATTCATTAAGCTGTTTAAGCCAGTTTACTCCCAAAAGAGGCGGTGATTACTGTACATTAGTAAATGGAAATATCATTTTATTCTTGCCAAACTGCAGAAACGGAGAATTAAAGATTGCACTTGAACATACATTCAATACAGCTCCATCCGTTCTGTTTGAGTCTGATGAATTTTATTTTAACAAAAGAGATATCCTAAGTAAGATTCAATATTTCTTATCTCAAAAGATTAAGTCTACAGTAGATGAAAAGGTATTAGCAAAACTAATTCAAAAGCACAAACAGGCAAAGGCTGTAGCTCAAAAAGAAATTTCACTAATGAGTCTTGCAAAGTCACAGCATCATGAAGCAACACTTACTGATATCAGTGCATTAAACAATAAGGGAGAATAACATGAACAGTCTGCATACATCTGATATTTTCCAGCTTGTTTTTATCTGTGCTGTAGTTTTTATCCCTTTTGGTTTTGCTTTATATGGTTACATTATAAGAAAGAAGGTCGTATTAAAGCACTTTGCAAAATTTCAGACAAAACTCTCCGACAAAGGAAGTTTTAACGATTTCATAAACGGCGGGCAGAAATAAAAAATGAAGCTTAATAATATTATTACTTTAAGTTCTTCAAGATTCTGGAATGGTCTGTACCTGTTCAAATTAGGCCTTTATATTCTAGGATATATCAATTTTTCTGTTGTGCTAAACCTTCTGACCTTTTTAGGACTATGCATCAGATTCAAAAATAATATAGTGCAGAAAATCTACGGTTTTCTGATAGGTCTTTTTGCGCTTATGCTGTTTTACCATGACTCTTTCTTGCCATCAATTGAGCAGATGCTTGCTCAAAAGGCAAACCTTACAGGGTTCTCTGTAAGCTACATGATTGAATTTGCATATTCATTCATCAATTTTACAATGGTTTTCGCCTTTATAGCAGCAATAGCTGTTCTCTCCTTTGTAACAAAGTATGTAAGAATTCAAAATCTTATTATCATTCTTATTGTTGGTATAAATTTCATTAATGTAGCAAGAATTAGAGATGGTCTCAGATCAGATCCTGATATGAGAATAACTGCAATCTCAAATGAACAAGGAGATCTTGTAGCTAAACTAACACAAAGCGGAATGGACAAATATTTTTCTCAGTTCCATGAAAATGAAAATGAAAGAAAAATCCATTTGCTAGATACTGCTGATGCACCTGTAGATGTCATTTTAATTCATGCCGATGGTATGACTAATTCAGATATGCAGTCTTTTGGCTTTAATGAAAATAATGTATTTAGCAGATTCAATATATTCTTAACAAAGTTTAATTCAGTTTCTACTGATGCGAATATAAATACCAAAAGATTGTTAAATTCAATGTGTGGTCAGAAGGATAGAGATTCTTACAAAACAAAGGAAAAAGAATGTAATCTTATAACTGCACTAAATGAAAAGAAATTCTTAACAAGAGGATTTTTTGATATCCATAAGATATATCTTGAAAATAAAGACAGTTTCTCAGACAGTTATGTGAATTCAGAAAAAACCAAAGAGTCAAACGACAGAATTACAGCTCTTTTTGAAAACTGTCTAAAACAGCTTAAAAATCAGGATATCAAGCAAAGTAGTATCAGCTATATCAGCATCGATTCTTTATCTGATACGAGTGACTTTTTAAAGTATAAAAGCAATGCTACCCGCTTTATGTTTTCCCTCAACAGCTTTATAGATCAGTTACAAAGATCAAATAGAAATATACTTCTTATTTATGTTCCATCTAAAGGAGCTCTTGAAAGAAAGCGCTTTGACATCATTCCATCAAGAAAGCAGCTTGAAGGAACAGCAATGATTAAATTCATAGATGGAACAAAATCCTATGAAAGCGTTGTTTTTGATAAATCAACAAGCTATATGGCTATTTCAGATTTGATAGTAAAAAGCCTTAAAGGAGAGTTCATAGATAAGCGTCAGTACTTTTCTGTAAAAGCTTTTATTGAAGATACCGCTGTTACTCCATTTGTTGGTGAAGATATTAACTGCAATTACATAGAATTATTCAAGAAGCATTACTTTAAACTTCATAACGCTAACTGGATTGAATTAAAAGATAACTAATTATGAAACTTTCTGAAATATTTAATAGATATGGACTGAGCAATACTGTTGAATTTAAATTCAGTATAAGTGTTTTTGTTTCTGCTTACTTTATCTATAAATTTATTATGTACTTTTGTACATTAATGAATTTTTCTCTGATAAACAATCTTATCCTTTTTGCTTTATGCACTGCAAAATTCAAAAAGCCTATTGTAAGTGCCATTTACAGAACTTTAATTTTTGTTCTTGCCGTAACTATTTTCTACATGGACACTCACTTTTCTGAGCTACCGTCAAATCAGTTACCTCTATTTTCTCTAGAGTACTTAAGCTCTGTTTATGACTATACTCAAAGCTTTTTTACACTTAATAACATTGCATACTTTATAGGAATTTTAGGTCTCGTATTTTTTACAAAAGACATTTTCCACTATCAGACTATCATCACTACTCTTTTCATATGCGTTGCTGTCATGATGTTTAATGAAAACATAATTGCAAACGATCTGATAAAGTCAGAACAGAAAATATCTGTTGTAAAAAGTAGTGATATCCTTGAACAGACTGGTGAAAAAACATCAGAAAATATTGAGAATTATCTGACAACATTTTTGAAACAGGAAAAAGACAGAATTGTTCAGATGCCAGCTGCCATACAAAAAGATTTTGTTCCTTTTAACATTGTACTGGTTAATATCTGTTCAATGGCAACAGATGACATTGTTATAGCAAAACAGACTAATCATAGTGTATTTTCAAAATTCGACATCAAGTTCAATAATTTCAGTTCTGTTGCTTCATATTCTACCCCAGGATCAATGAGACTATTAAGAGCAAACTGTGGTCAGGAAAACGAAGCTACAATGTATTCTCAAAGAAGACCTGAATGTGAACTTTTGACTACTTTAGACAAAATAGGTTTCTCATCAGAAGTTTATATGGATCATGACGGTGTTTATGGTGACTACCATAAGACTCTACATGACATAGCAGGACTCCCTGAGAATAAATATCCTTTAAATAAACTTTCACCAAAATATACTGCGTATGATGGATCTGTAATTTATTCTGACAGAGATTTATTCAACGCTTATATACTCAATCTTGATTTGAGAAAAACAACTAACAATATCAGTTTCATGAATATTCTGTCTTTGCATGATGGCAACAAGAAGCTCGGTCAGAGAGTATCACTGTCATACGAAACAAGAATCAAAACTCTATTAGATGATATTGAATTTCTGCTAGATGAACTTGATAAAAGAGATCTTAAAAGCGTTGTTGTTATGATTCCAGAACACGGGGCTGCATTGCGCGGAGATAAAATGCAGATTTCAAAGCTCAGAGAAATTCCAACAGACACTATTACAAAGATTCCTGTGATGATTAGATTTACAGGTACAGGCAAAAAACCAATCAATATGGATGTAAACGGATCTTTCAGTTATCTTGCTGTATCTTCTTTGATTAAAGAGATCATTGATAACAATATATACGGCTCACAGGATATTAAATCTACCATCAAGCAGATTGTATCAACGTTACCTCAAACAGCGCACATAAACGAATCTACCAACGCTTTTTTCATGAATTTTCAGTCTGACGACTTTTACAAACTAAAAGGAGAAAGCTGGAATCCATATATAAAATAACTGTTTTATCTTTGATTTTGTTTTATACTAAAAGCATTATTATTTTTTTTAAATGATGCAATGACAAAAGATCAATTACTTGAAAAGATAAAAAAACTGCTTGCTCTTTCAAACAGTTCTAATCCTCATGAAGCTGCAACTGCGCTATTGAGAGCACAGAAGCTGATGGAGAAATACAACATTGAAAAAGAGTCTTTAATAGATGACGATATCAGTTTCATAGAAGTCACTCCTATAAAAGGACTAAAAGCCATAAATATAAATCGCGATATTGGCGCCATCATATCTAAGGCATTCGGTGTTGTGACCATTTATGTTTCAAATAAACGAAGTCTCGAAAAGATAATGTTTTTTGGAGCTAAGGATATATTAGAAAGCTGTGAATATATCTATGTCATACTATCTAGAGCATTCCTTTTTGCTAAAAACAATCATGCGATCGGTGTTAAAACAGAAGCTTTTTTTCAGATCTGCGACCTTCCTAAAAAGGAAATCAATAGACTGCTAAGATTAGATGAAATAGAAAAATCTGATTTTGAAATTCTGAAAAACAAAATTAAAAACATAATAGATTGCAATCTAAATAAAGCATTGGAAGGTAATTCAATAGCAATTAGTAATATAAAAACCGCAGATAAAATGATTGATTTATTTCTTGGTAATTATTCTGTTATCAGTATGTATATCAAGAAGTATGAAGGACAAAGTAAAAAAGGCTTTACCGCAGGTTTTCTATATTCTATTTATACCAAGGTTACACAATATAATAATGATGAACAAACAAAAAGCAGAATTTTAAAAGCAGTAGATCAATATTTTCATGGAGCTACATTTAAAAAATCAAAATCAAGAGGATATTCAATAAGTTCTGATGCTGAATACAATGCGTACCAAAAAGGTATTAAAAGCGGAAGCTCTGTTTCTATCTGTACTGCAATAAAAAACAGAGCTAAAGAAAGATTACTGCTAACTAATGAATCCTAAATTCTAATATGGAGACCAGTCAATTGAAGTGATTGGTGACTGAGTCTCACTCTTTGAGTTTGTTTCAACCTTTTCTTCTACAACATCTGTTTTTTCAGATGTATTGTAGTTTTTCTTTCTTGCAGATAAAAGCTTGTCTTTATTTGCATTTACCGCAAGAGCTCTTCTTAAACTAACGCCTGAAACAATTATCTGACTTAACATCAGAATTGATACTCTGTTGTCAAAATATGATTCATTATCAGGAGAAATCTTGTCCGTTACACTAACAACCAAAGAAGCATCCTCTTTGAATTTTGTCTCATCTGAGGTAAGTACTACACTTACAGCACCATTTTGTTTTACCGACTTTACAATGTTAATCAGATCAGGATGTTCGCCACTTGAGCAAATAACAAGGGCAACATCTGATGAGTGAAGTGTTGCAACAGCTAATTCCTGTGACATTCTATCTGTATATACTTCAGTTACAAAGCCAAACTGAAGCATTCTTGAATGAATGTCTTTTGCAATGAACTCAGAAAGACCTAAAGCTAAAATAATCAGTCTTCTTGACTGACTTATTACATCAATAACTCTTGATATTAACGACTCATCAATGTTTCTTTCAAGGTTCAGTAACTGTGAACGAGCCTTTCCAATAGACTTTGAAATCACATCAGAAACACTGTCTCCAGATTTGATTCCGTCTACCTTCTTTATATCAGATGAACTTACAAGTGAACTTAAAAGAAGCTTGAATGCAGGAAAACCATCGGCACCAAATCGCTTACAGAATCGACATACAGAAGGTTCTGACACACATGCTCTTTTTGCAAGATCAGCAATATTCTCATTAACAACTGCTGCAGGGTTCTTCAGAATGATTGATGCAAGTTTTCTTTCTGATTTTGTTAATTCTGTTTCGCTTGCAATTCTATCTAAAATATTCGCCATTACATCAACTCTGCAATACTCTTTACAAATCCGTTCTGAACAACATACTGAATCTTAAGATCATCATCAAATACAATCAGATCGGCGATATTACCTGTTTCAATACAGCCAAAGTCATCAAGACCTAAAGCTTTTGCAGGAGCATAGCTTGCTGCTATTAAAGCCTCATCTAAAGAGAAATCGCACTGATTTATCAGGAACTTGATGCCATCTAGCATATTGATTGATGTACCTGCATAAGATCCCTTCGAATCAATAAGGCCACGTTTCTGATCAACAAAAATTTCAGTACCGCCTGCAACAAAGGTTTGAGGAGTTTTTGACATACCAGTTACAGACTGACTGTCTGATACAATATACATTCTGTTACCAAGGATCTTCTTTGCAAGTTTTACTAAAGCAGGATGTACATGTCGACCATCTGCAATAACACTTGCAAATACTCTGTCTGAATGGAATGTAGCTCCAACCACGCCAGGCTCACGGCCAATTGCAGGGGCCATACCATTAAACAGATGAGTAACGTTAGTAATACCTGCCTTAAAGGACTGTACAGCTTCAAAATAAGAACAGGCAGTATGACCAATGGACAGTTTTACCTTACTTGATATCAGTTCAACAATATTCTTTGGTTTTACAACTTCAGGCGCAATTGTCATATAGGCAATGCACTCTCTTGCATCCTTGATAAACTCCATATCAGCTTCAGAGAAAGGTCTTATATAACCGCTTGGATGAAATCCCTTGAAATTAGTAGAAATAAAAGGACCTTCAAGATGTACGCCAGGACAGACGGTCGGATGTTTGTTCATAAAATCACTGACGGCAGAAATAGCGTTAGACAGATTTTCACGTGGACCTGAAATGATAGTTGGAACAAAGGTTGTCACACCTTTCAATGTCAGGTAACGTCGCATATGCTCTAATGTTTCAACTGTAGGAGTCTGAGCAAAAGAAACACCGTTGCAGCCATTAATAAGCAGATCGATTAAACCTGGAGCAACATGAAGCCCCTGAAAATCAATTTCTTCAGCAGTACCGTCTTCAAGCAGAGAAGGTGAAAACGGAACAATCTTTCTGTCTGAAATTGCAAATGCGCTGACATCTACGAATTCTTCAGAAGTTACATGCAATGTTGCATTTCTGATAACTGTAACTGCCATATTAACTCCTTGTCTGCTCTACTGCTGTTTTTGTGCTAGTTTCTGAGCCTTTTTAGCTCTCTTGAGTGCAAAATCCGGTTTACCTTTATTCTTCTTGTCTCTTAGACGATCTTTTTTGTGAGGCTTTTTCTCTTCAATTTTGACTTTCTTGTCAAAACCGCCCTTTCCCTGAGTACTTGCTCTTGAACGTTTCTTTTCAGACTGATGTTTCTGACCGCCGTCTTTTGGAGGGAAAGATGCGCAGATATTCTTGATTGCACGTCTTTCAATATCAACTTCAGTATAGCGTTCAATTCTTTCAAGAAATCCTATTTCATCTGCAAGAACTAAAGTGATTACAACTCCCCTAGCACCAGCTCTTGCTGTTCGTCCTGCTCTGTGAACATAGATTGCAGCATTTGCTGGCATATCAAAGTTGTACACATGAGAAACTCCAGTTATATCAAGACCTCTTGCTGCAACATCTGTCGCTATAAGAATATCAGCACTGCCCTCAGAAAAACGCTTCATTGCAGCTCTTCTTTCGGCCATTGACATATCACCTTGCAATGTTGCAACCTTAAAGCCTGCACGTCTTAATGTACCGTCAAGTTTTGAAAGTCTCTCTTTTGTTTTAACGAACACAATTGAGCGACCTTTAACTGTTGTAAGCAAATGATGCAGGATTTTTACCTTTTGTGTGTCGCCTGCCGCATAATATGCTCTAGACTGCAGATTAGATGGCAACATTTCATCTGCTTCACCGCCGGTTCCGATTCTGATTTCAATTGGATTATTTAAAACCATTGAAGCAAATTCATTGATACCAGAACCTTCAAGTGTTGCAGAAAACAGCATGGTCTGAAAACGGTTATAAAGCTCTCTTGTGATCTTTGCTACATCATCTCTAAAGCCCATATCAAGCATTCTGTCAGCTTCATCAATGACGTACATTTCAACAGTTTCAGTGTTGAGCCAGCCCTTTTCAAGATATTCAATAAGTCTTCCTGGAGTTGCAACTATGATTGAATCAGGATCTTCTCTTTGCATTTCTCTACTTGAGCCGCCTGTAAGAACTCCTGCAGTAAGATTCATACCCTCAACAAGTTCATCACATACTGATGCAACCTGAATTGCAAGCTCTCTTGTTGGTTCAAGAATTACAGCTCTGATTCCTGGTTTATCATCTAAAGATAATCTTGAAACAATAGGGATCAGAAATGCTGCACTCTTTCCTGTACCCGTAGGAGCGCCACCTAGAATATCGGCACCCTCAAGAGCACGTGGAATAACCAAAGACTGAATAGGTGTCGGTGTCTGCCAACCTACTTTTTCAATGTTCAGAAGAACTGAATCTGGAATACAAAGACTTGCAAAATCCATTAAACATCCTCATGGCCAATGCGTTTTGCATGGCACTGTTTTATATACTCAATAACCTTCCTGCGACTTTCACTATCAGCAAGCTCTGTACCGTTGAACCATCTTACAAGTTGCAGATCGGTTGCCTCAAGAAGATCAACATAGTCATTAAGGAAACTTTCAGAACATTCTTGAAGATCATGTTCAACAAAAGGAAGAAGCATTAAATCAAGTTCTCTCATGCCTCTTCTTGACTGCCATTTAATTTTTCCTGAAACGGTAACCATAATTAAACTGAAACAACTCCCTTAATTGCAGGATATGGATCGTAACCTGATAGAACAAAATCCTCAAATTTATATGAGAATATATCAGGTGCTTTTCTTGTAATCTCCATAGTTGGCAGAGCTCTTGGTGTTCTTGATAACTGAAGCTCAACCTGCTCAAAATGATTCTTGTAGATATGTGTATCTCCACCTGACCATACAAAATCACCTAACTGAAGATTGCATTCTTTAGCTACCATCATTGTAAGTAGTGAATAACTTGCAATATTAAATGGTACACCTAAGAACATATCAGCACTTCTCTGATAGAGCTGACAAGATAATTTGCCATTTGCAACATAGAACTGATAAAGTGTATGGCAAGGAGGAAGAGCCATCTTATCTACATCAGATGGGTTCCAGGCGCAAACAATGATTCGTCTTGAATCAGGATGATTCTTGATCATATCGATAGCATTTGACAGCTGATCAATATGTCTTCCATCTGGAGTTTCAAAATCTCGCCACTGCTTTCCGTAAACAGGACCTAAATCTCCGTTTTCATCAGCCCATTCATTCCAGATCCTTACACCGTTCTCCTGTAGATACTTGATATTTGTTGAGCCTGAAATAAACCATAAAAGCTCATGAATAATCGATTTTAAATGAACTTTTTTTGTTGTAAGTAAAGGAAAGCCTTCGTTCAGGTTGAAGCGCATCTGTGTGCCGAAAATAGAACGGGTACCAGTACCGGTTCTGTCTTCTCTATCCACACCGTTTTCCATAATGTTTTTTAGTAAATCTAAATATACCTGCACGGTTAGCTCCTTAATTAAACTTCTTTAGATCAATAATCTTTTCAAGATCCACTTTCTTTGCATACTCTCTGTATAGAGCTCTTATCTGATCAGGAGAATCTAGAGTTAATGCAATTTTGCCGATTTCTTTTAGTTCTTCAAGTTTTACATGACGAACAATATACTTGACTCTAGCTATCTGAGAATAATTCATAGAGAGAGTCTTATAACCTAATGACAGAAGCATAAGTGCTCCCATAGGTGAACCTGCAATTTCACCGCATACAGCAAGTGGTCTTTCAACCTGAGCACTTTTATCTGCAAGATACTTAAAGCAGCGCACTGCAGCAGGATTGAAAGGATCAAATATCTTAGAAACCTTAGGATTTGTTCTGTCAGCTGCAAACAGATACTGAATAAGATCGTTAGAACCGATTGAAAAGAAATCACATAATTTAGCTAGCTCTTCCATGATAAATGCAACACAAGGAACCTCAATCATGACACCAAAACGAGGTTTCTTGATTGCACACCCCAAATCAACTTCAATTTCATGAATTGATTCGTTGAGAATACGCTTTACGATGATGACTTCTTCAAGTCTTGAAACCATAGGAAGCATAATTTCAAGATTACCAAGATCCTTGTTTGCAAGAAGCATTGCCTTCAACTGTGTCTTGATAATATTTGGCTGGTCAATGCAAACTCTGATTCCTCTGAAACCTAAAGCTGGATTCTGATCATCTATTGGTAGATATGTAAGTCCCTTATCACCACCGATATCAAGAGTTCTCATGCAAACTGGCTTATCTTTAAAGCGCTCTAAAAGTGTTTTATACCAGCCAAGCTGTGTTTCCTCTGATGGTAGATTCTGACAGAGCATAAAAGCAATTTCAGTTCTGTAAAGACCAATACCATCGGTCTGTTCTGACAGATCGTCATCATCCTGACTGTTAAGACCTGCATTTAACTGAATATTGATTCTTTCACCGTCTAGAGTAATACCCTTCTCGTATTTTTCAGCTTCAAACAATTCATGCTGATGTCTTGTCTGAGATATAAGCTGCATATACTCATCAACGACACTTGATATAGGATCAACTAATACTTCAGCATTCTGACCATCAACAATAATTGTTCTGCCATCAACTTCATTAAGATCAAGATTTACATCTATAACGGCAGGAATGCCTAGGTCGCGGGCAAGAATGGTGGTATGAGAGCTTGTAGCATTATCAACACAGACAAAACCTACAACCTTATCTCTTGGGATTTCGGCAACAAAAGCTGCAGGCATGCTCTTAACTACAAGAACAATCGGTGATGTTATGTCTGATTCAGTAGGAGACAGATGAACAAGTCTTGATATAAGAATAGAAGCAAAATCTCTTATATCATGTGATTTATCAGTATCGCCTCTCTTGTCAGCCTCTTCTATTCTTCTTGTTGCAACAACCTTGATAGCAGAGGCTGCTACATATCCGTTAGAAAAAATTTCCTCATCAACATCATCTTCAAAAGACAGATCATCAAGCATGCTTCCATAACTTGACATATAACCTGAAGCAGCTGCCTCATGAGAACTTTCCTGAAGATGAAGCGCTGCTCTATCCATCTCTGTCTGAAGCTGGAATATGGTCTGGTGGAAGAGTTCAGACTGTATTTCCTTGTCATCAGAATACATTATATGGATTGTATCGAAGGTTACAGGTGGTTTCCAAACAACAGCCTGAGCAATCGCTATAGAGCCTGAACCTGCTTTTCCCTTGTATCGCTTGCAGTTAAAATCCTCTATTTCCTTAGTTGATCTGTTCAGCGATATTGTACTTGCAATCTGAGCTGAAAGAGTGATTAAGAAAGCTTCTTCTCTTTCACCAAAAAGTCTTTTTTCTTTACACTGAATTACAAGAACACCTAGAAGCTCGCCCTGATTTATAACAGGAACACCAAGGAATGATAAAAATTCATCCTCGCCTACATCAGGAAGATATTTAAAGTTTGGATGTGATGGTGCATCAGCAAGATTTACAATCTCTTGTTTCTGGGCAACAAGACCTACTAAACCTTCTCCTACAGCCAAAGTTGCCTTACCAACAGAATCCCTTTGAAGACCTACAGTAGCTTCAAGTCTCAAATATGTTTTTCTGTTGTTAATTAGATAAATTGAACAGCAGTCTACCTTGGTAGCATCTCGCAGACGCTCCACAAGGATACTGATAGCCTTGTCAAAAGAACTTGCACTTTGCACATCCTGTACAATACTTCTTAGTGAAACAAGAAAAGTATTCTGCTTATCTTCCATTGCTTATTTCCTGTTACGATTTGCTTTCTTTGATGAATCATCAAACAAAGCTGACTGTGAAAATACAGTTAATACCTTTCTGTAGACATCCCGTTTAAAAGCAACGACCTGTCTTACAGGGTACCAGTAGCTTACCCATCGCCAGTCATCAAATTCAGGATGACCTTTTCTGTTGAATTCTATCTGCTCAGAACGGTTCTGATTTAAAGTAAGCAAAAACCACTTCTGTTTCTGTCCGACACACACTGGAGTCTCGTTATAACGAATCAATCTTTTTGGTAATCTGTATTTGAGCCAGAACTTCGTACTGGCAAGAACAGTTACATCATTTTTACAAAGACCTAGTTCTTCATACAGTTCTCGATACATTGCATCTTCCGGACTTTCTCCTTCATCAAGTCCGCCTTGAGGAAACTGCCATGAATTCTGTCTGATTCTGCGAGCCCATAGTACCTGTCCTTTTCGGTTACAGATAACAATACCTACATTAGCTCTAAATCCATCACTATCAATCACAAATCAGCCCAGTCTTATGTTAAGAAAAAATACACTTTGCCTAAAGGCAATACTATGTTCTATTATAGCAGACAGACAGCTTATACACATAAGCTAAACATCTCATTTTCTAGGAATTTTTTAACACAAACAGGATTAGTTAAACATGGCACTGACTCCACCTGAAAGCTTTGAAGTACTAATTGAAAGACTTAACAAAATTACAGGTCTTTGCATAAGCGAAATTGCTGCTGATTTAAACGTAAAACTGCCTGTTAGTACCACAAGGGGAAAGGGATT
>NZ_JBGVMC010000208.1:0-1319 GCF_045124615.1 Succinivibrio sp. | reverse complement strand
AAGTTAAAAATGATGATGTAAACCTGATCCTTGGTTTATCTCTTGTAGCTTTGCTAATCTACAACTGTGCAATTTCTATTTGGTGCCTTGTTCGCTGGTTCACTATCAGAGAATTTATTCTTGGTGCTAAAGCGCAATTATCAAAAGCTTAAAACAGATTCTTTTAAATATTTATTTTTTAACCACCAAAAAAGATCAGTAAGATCAATTTAGGTGGTTTTTTTATTAGCCAAAACCAGCATCTTATCTTAAATATTTTATGAATTTTGTATCAAGCGTCTTTGACTAAGCAGTGATACATCACTAAAATAGAAGATAGTTAAATATTACGGATAAAGAATATGAGTGATAATAAATTTAAAAGACTACCATATGGTACAGAGGAATTCTCTGTACTTAGAAAAGAGGATTACTACTATATAGATAAATCCTTATACATAAAGAATGTCTTTGAAAACTCAGCTTCCGTTATCCTTTTTACAAGACCAAGACGTTTTGGTAAAACTCTTTTAATGGATATGTTTGCCACATTTTTAACTATTGGCAAAGATGGCAGTGATAACAGAGAATACAAAGAAAAACTCTTTGAAGGTCTTGAGATTCTAAAAGATAAAGAATTTACAGATAAATACCTAGGACAGTTCCCTGTTATTTTCATTTCTCTTAAAAGCGCTTATGGCGAGACTTTTGAACAAGCATATGATGCATTGGCACGTATTGTAGTAAGGCTATTTTCTGGTTACGACTTTTTATTAAACAGTAAGAATCTGTCAAAAGATGAGATTGAAAACTATGGAAAATACCTAAAAAGAGATTTTCTGTGTGATATAAATTCAATAGGATATGTAAAAGAAGCTTTAGAATTTCTATCAACATGTCTTTTTAAACACTATAAAAAGAAAGTCATATTTTTAATCGATGAGTATGATGTACCTTTAGCAAAGGCATCAGAGAAAGGTTATCACGATGAGATGGTAACTCTTATAAGCCAGTTCTTTGATTTTATGAAAATCACACCTAAGGACAAGAACACAGAAAATCCAATAAAAAAGATAGTTCTTACAGGATGTCTAAAAGATGCAAAAAACAGCATTTTTACTGGTGTGAACAACATCACTGTTAATACTGTGCTTTCAGAAAATAGCAGTTTTGATTCAATCATAGGCTTTACAAAAGAAGAAACAATACAGTTTTTAAAAGACTATGAGCTTGAAGAGTATTCAACGCTGGTTAAAGAAAACTATGATGGATACAGATTCAATGAAAAAGAAATGTTCTGTCCATGGGATGTAGTTAACTTTATTGCAGAGTCATTAGAT
>NZ_JBGVMC010000207.1:0-1946 GCF_045124615.1 Succinivibrio sp. | reverse complement strand
AGTTGCCTCTTCAGCTGTGTATGTATAGTATTCGTCAGCCCAAGTTCCCTGTTTTACTTCAGGTGCGATCTTATTTGCGTTTGTTACACCAAATAAGATCTCTACAATCTGAGGATCGATATACTGGAAAAATGATGCAGGATAACCAACATTAGGAGTTATCTGTAATGCACTATCCATTGCAAGGGCAGTCTTTGATAAATTCGTCTTAATCTTACCGTTTACGGTGTCATAAGCCATAACGCCCTTTGCACCTTCAACATAGATGCCTTTAGCCTTTAACTGTTCTAAATTTAACATGATTTTTTCTCCGAACCTTAATTAGTTAAATTTCTCAATGATAACTACATCGCCTGCGTTTGCACTTGCACCGCCATTAGGGATTACAACCTTAAAGCCAGTGTCAACCTCACTACCACCTGCGCTTGATGCTAGATTGATCGCACCTGTGGTTGGATTCACAAAAACGCCCATACCTGATGTAATTGAAGATAAACCAGCAGGAACATTAATGTAGAACTGACCCTGTACTGCTACTGTTGCAACTGCTCCATCAGGAAGAATGTTAGTGCCACTAGATGTTACATTCTCTAATGCTACATCTACAACACGCTCAACAAAGCCTAATGGCTTATCCTCAGCGGAACCAGTGGCAGAAACAATCGCAAAAGGTGCTGACTGAACACCACCAGCAGTTTTAGCGAATGCAAAAGCACCTACTACAACTGTGCCGTCTGATAGTGGATTGTAACCTAAATAACGTGCGCTATCGGTTGCTACTTTCTGACCTGCTACACCAATTGCAGGTAAAACATTGACTACTTTCTGAACCATTTTTAAAACCTCTGATTAGATTGAATCTTTAACATTGTTTAAAAGCTGAACAGCACGATCATTGTCTGCAACTGATTTTCTTGAATCACCTACAAGAGTTGATCTATTTGCCATATAGCCTCTATATAGTGCTCTACACTCTTTAGCAGTCATGCCCTTAGTTCTTAGACCTAGAACATTACAAGCCTTGCGATATACAGCACCTGCATTATCGAATGCCATTGCATCTACCTTACCTAAAGTACGCTTGCACTCTTCAACAGCCTTATAACGGTTAGCAAAAGACTGTTTAACAGCATTGATAACCTTAGCAATTGAATCCTCACCTAGCTCACGCTTTTCGCCCTCACTTTCGTGTAGAGAATCTAAGTGCTTTGGCTCTTCCTTTTCTTTCTTCTCGCCGTACTTAACGCCCTCGGCAAATGCTTTCTGTACAATAGGATCTTCTGAATCAAGTCCGCAGGCATCTAAACCGTGTTTCTGATCTTCGTCAAAATTCAAGGTTTCTTTCTTCTCCTTGTCTTCTTCCTCTAGATCTTCATCTTCGCCTAGATCCTCTTCACTTTCGATCTCTTCCTTGTCGGTTAGATCGTCATCTTCGCTGATCTCTTCCTTAGTTTCCAGATCTTCTTTAGTCTCTAGATCTTCATCTTCTGCCTCAACTTCTGACTTAGCTTTGATGATCTCTTCGATCTTTGCTCGTGCCTCGTCTTTGTCAATGCCTGCCTCTTCTAGCTTTGCTAGAAATTCATTTAATTTATCTTCCATTGTGGAGATCTCCTCGTCTTTTGTTATGTCAACAACGTTGCCCATTGCATCAGTTTTATGCAAATCTTTTAACATATTTGCAGTAGAGATCATCTGATCTGCTAGTGCAATTTCCATCTTTTCAACTTTATCACTCATATTTGTAACCTCGTTAAGAGTTGATTTTGAATCTTTAACCAAAACGTCATGCCCTGCCCTGCCCTCTTCAACTAAGGCTAAATGGTTGCATGATATATCTCTCATTATAAGATCGTATGGCTCGCCATTAAAGACACCCGATTTTTTCTCAGGCGTGTATCTATATCCTAAAGACAATTCACGCATTGAACCATCATTTATACGCT
>NZ_JBGVMC010000206.1:0-5775 GCF_045124615.1 Succinivibrio sp. | reverse complement strand
TACTTTATTTGCAATAGACAATGCATTAAGTGCAGATGCTTCATACTGATCTTTTTCCTCTTGTGAGTAATCAATTTCCCTGACAACCTTATTTGAATATGCATCAATCAGCCTGTCAGATATCAAAATGAATACGTCAGGAGTTTCACCTTTGTTTGTCATGATTAAATCAAGTTGTTTTTCTGCATCTTTTTCGAAAATTTTCACAATACAGTTGTTATTTTTTTCAAATTCGGCAATCTGGTTTACGATTGCAAGTGATTTTCCTTTATCTTCCCATACAGTTAAAACATTATCATCAGCAATAACAGTAGAAATATTAACAGACAGGAGTATATAAACTAATAACATTTTGATTTTTGACATTATTTTATCCTTCTATTCAATATATTCATCTTTACAAGGATAGTTTATGAAATGTCTGTTAATTTATATTCGCTTTTCTGTTAAATCTGCGAATATGTGTTTTATGAGGTAAAAAATCAAGATTTGTTTTATATTGATCTAAGTTTATTAAAAAAAATACATTAACTTCATACTTTTGTTCTAGAATTTTAGTGATAAGATATGCCCATTCAAAATTGGTGCATAACAAAGTACAGGAAGATAGAACTATGAAAAAGATTTCTGCAATTATCAAACCATTCAAATTAGATGACGTACGTGAAGCATTAAGTGCTAGAGGTATTTCTGGAATGACTGTATCTGAGGTTAAAGGTTTTGGCCGTCAGAAAGGACATACAGAGTTATATCGCGGTGCAGAATATGTTGTAGATTTCCTACCTAAGGCAAAAATCGAGCTTGTTGTAAAAGATGAGGATGTTGATACCTGTATTCAGGCTATTACAGACGGTGCTCATACAGGTAAGATTGGTGATGGTAAAATTTTCGTATCTGATGTAGAGCGCGTTATCAGAATCAGAACTGGTGAAGAAGGCGACGACGCAATTTAATGATTTCAATGAAGTATCGTCCCCTAAAATTAGTTTCTGTCTTTTCACTGGCTTTACTTTTTATTACTGGCTGTTCAACTACGCCTCCATCAAGGCCAGATGACTTATGTTCTATCTTTCAGGAAAAAGATAGCTGGTATACTGATGCTCACAGGGTACATCAGCGATATGGTGTACCTATAAATGTTGCAATGGCGATCATGGCTCAGGAATCCGGCTTTCGTGCTGATGCACAACCTCCAATGAGGTGGTTCTTGTTTATTCCTTATGGTCGTGGATCTTCAGCATATGGATATCCTCAGGCTCAAGATCCTGTTTGGAATGAATATAAAGAGCAGTCTGGATCTATATTTTCTTCACGCTCTGATTTTGGCGATTCTCTAGATTTCATTGGCTGGTATATGACAAAAACCAAAAAACTTAATGGAATAAGTTTTTCTGATGCCTATAACCAGTACCTTAATTATCATGAAGGCTGGAATGGTTTTAGAAAGAAAACATACAGATCTAAAGATTGGCTAATAAAGGTTGCAAGAAAGGTCAGCAGTCGCTCTCAGATGTATAAACGTCAGCTGTTAAAGTGTAATCTTTACTAATACTCCATTTAGAATTTCTTTTATTTATATTTAGGTATTAAATGCAAAAAGCTGTATTTCTTGACAGAGATGGTGTTGTCAACATTGATTATGGTTATATAGGCCAGATAGAGCGTTTTGACATTATCAAAGGAACCGCTTTGGCATTAAAGAAATTCAAGGATATGGGGTATCTGACAGTTCTTGTCACAAATCAGTCAGGAATAGCCAGAGGAAAATATACATACTCTGATTTTCTTAAGGTAACTTCATTCATGCAGGCTAATCTTTCTTTGTATGATGCCTGTTTTGATGGAATATACTGCTGCCCACATCATGAGAGTGCTAACGTGGAGCAGTATAGAGTTTCATGTGAATGCAGAAAACCAAAGCCTGGTATGTTCTATTCAGCTGAACGTGACCTTCAAATAGATCTTCATCATTCAGTTATGATTGGTGATCATGCAACTGATCTGTTTGCAGCAAGAAGTGCAGGAATAAGTTCGCTATTTTTAATTGGTAAGCATCTAAAGGAGGAGTCTCCTTTGTGTCCTGATGCAATCTGCTATAACACAATTGGCGAAGTAGTTGAATTTATTATAAAAAATCAATAATTAATCTTTATCTAAGCAACATCTAATTTGAAGAATATATATTGAAAAAGCAGGAAGTTATTTTTTTTAACAAAAGGTTGTTGAATAGAACTTTCGACAAATTTCAAAATTTATTTGAAAAAAATGTGCCATTTATGTTTTTTGATACTATAATGGCAGGTGTTAAGAGACGAAAGGTTTCGTTTCTAGTTTTATCTGTTTAAACAGTTTTGGAGATAAAAATGACTAAGTTTGCAGCTACTTTAGCAGTTGTTGCTTTAGGCTCTTCAGTATTATTCACTGGTTGCACCAGCGATGCTTCTTTATCAGCAAAGTTAGACGCTATTGCTGCTGACGTTGATGCTTTAAAGGCTCAGCAGTCAAAGTTAGCAAATGACGTTGCTTTCGTTAAGTCAGACGCTGCACGTGCAAACGAGCGTTTAGACAACTTAGCTCGTCGTTACAAGAAATAATTTCTTGTGATTTCATGCTAAAGAAAGGGTCCACTTAGGTGGACTTTTTCTTTTCTTGAAAAAAGAAGGCAGATTAAATCTGCCCAATTTTACATATTTATTTTGCTAATTCCTCAAGTTCCTTTCCTGATAGTCTGTAGTCTGTCCACGCATCCATAGTTTGTGCACCTAGAGATTTGTAAAAATCAATACTTGGCTGATTCCAGTTCAAGCACCACCACTCAAGCCTTCCATAACCTCTTTGAACTGTTATTTCTGATAGTTTTTTCAAGATTGCTTTTCCATAGCCAAATCCTCTGTATTCAGGTGAAACATACAGATCTTCAAGATGAATTCCTGGTCTGCCAAGGAAAGTTGAGAATGTACTGAAAACAAGGCAAATCCAACCTCTTTTCCTGATACGACAGCAAAAATTACTTCAGCTTTCTTTTCATCAAAAATCCATTTTTCAAGAAGTTCTTTTGTTGCAACAACTTCATTTTCTAATTTTTCATATACAGCCAGTTCTTTGATGAATTTCAATACAAGTTCACTGTCATTTTTAGTTGCATATCTAAATGTGATGTTCGCCATTTTATTGTTCCTTAGAGATTATTAGTTTTTACTGATTAGGTTACCATATGTGAATGGAATTGATTGAAGCTATTGCATTTAGTTAGTTTATTAGTAGGATACTAACAAAAATTCTTTGTTTAAAGTTATTAAACAGATAAAATTTATGCTATTATCAGAAAAGATGTTATCCACTTTGAAGGTTAGTAATGCGCCAGTTTTCTTTAAACGTAGTAAATTCAAATGATTTAAGTATCTTAAGCAGTATCTGTTCAAACAGAATCAGCTTGAAATCTGAAAATGGTAACCCATTTGCAAGAGACAAGATTATTGTTATGAATAAAGGTATGCAGATGTATCTGCAGCAGGAAATTGCTCATAACAATCTTATCTGTTCGGGCGTTGATTTTTCTCCTTTATGGGCATTTATCTGGGATCTGCACAAAACAATATCTGGCGCTGATTCATATAACCGTTACGATCATGAACATATTTCCTGGTCATTGTTTTCGATGATTGATAAATGGAAAAAGAAAGATGATCCAGTATTTGCTTCAATGAGAGAATATCTTCTTGTCGATGATGGCGAAGATGAGGGGGCAAAGGCATATCAACTGTGTGGTGCAATAGCAGACTGCTTTGATCAGTATCAGATGTACAGACCTGAATGGATCAGAGAGTGGAACAAGATGACACTGTCTGATTTTGAAGATATCACTCAGAATAATGACGGAACTTTGCTATTAAAAGAAGGAAAAATAAAAGATTTCATAAAATCGTTATTAGGCAGTGCATCATCAAAAAACGACAGATCTCTTGAAAAAACTCTTTATAACAATATCTGGCAGATAAAGCTCTGGGTAATGTTAAGAGAAAATTTAAATGCAACTGTTAACGAACAGAGCTCCTATGACAGAGCTACGGTTATTTATGAACTGGTTAAAGCATTAAATGACCCAAAAAGAGCTGATGTTCTTAAAAAGAAACTTCCTCGCCGTCTTTATATCTTTGGCGTTACATCAATGCCATCGCAGGTTATTGATTTATTCTGTGCAATTGGAAAGCATATCGAAGTTCTATATATGCTTTTAAATCCATGTCAGGAATACTGGGGTGATTTGTCTTCAATTAAGGCAGATTGGAAAGAAAAGAAAAAGATTATTGTTAAATATTTAAGGTCAGATGCTCTCGAACAGAGACAGAGCATTGGTGCTAAAAGAAAATTACTTGCAGATGTTGATGCAACTGACAGTTATTTTGAAGAATACCAAAAGCTGTTTGATAATAATGAAAATCTTGTTGACGGTAACGCATTACTGATTTCTCTTGGAAAAGAATGTAAAGATACCTTCAATGAACTTTTATCAAGAGATACTGAACTTGCTTTTACCAACGTTTTTTGTTCAAACGTGGATCCTGATGATAAAGAATCAGATACAGTTTTAAACAGAATAAAAGATCAGTTGTTAACACTCAATTCAAAAGAAAAATACAAGATACGTGATGATGACTCTTCAATAGAGTTTCATTCCTGCCATACACCATTAAGAGAAGTTGAAGTATTAAGAGACAGAATGCTTGATATTTTCAAGAAAGAAAAAAACAATGGCTGTGTAAGTACTAAGAATTTTCTGGTAATGGTTCCTGATATAGAAACCTATTCTCCATTAATAGAAAGTGTTTTCGGATCTGTAAGTTATGATGATCCTGCATACATTCCTTATGCAGTTTGCGATAGAACTGCAAAATCTGACAATAAAATTGCATCAGCCATCATTGAGCTTTTATCAATCGGAAGCAGAAGAATAACTGCATCTTTGGTAATCGATCTTTTATCTATTGAGTCTATAGCAAGAAAATTTGGTATCAGTAAGGATGAAGTATCTGTTATTGCTGAATACCTAAAAAAAGCAAATATTCACTGGGGATTAGATGAAGATGATGTTAAAGAAGAGCTTAATGCTCAGATTGATTTGCCTTGGACATTGTCTAATGGTATAGACAGAATAGTTGACGGTTTCTTTAAAGGCTCTTATATTGTTGGTGGCGCCTGCTCTGATGTGGATACAGGGGACTTTGAGCTAATAAATAAATTCTGTGCCTTTGTAAATAAGTTAAAACAGATTAGAGATGAATTCTCTCCAAATCTTGATCTGACTAATGATGACTGGACTAGAAAGCTAAGAAATATCCTTCTTGATGGTTTATTCTCAGATGAGCAAAATGAAGAGTTGTTGTTTATTAACAAAATCCTTCAGCAGATGAATGAATCAATCAGCAATCTAAAAGCTGGAATTGGTTCGAATGAAGAAGATGGACATACATCAGTTCTGAATATTAAGCTTCCTGTTTTCAGAGCTAAACTTGAGCATGCTTTTGGAAATGATAGGGATTCTTCAAAATATTTAAGAGGAAAGGTAAATTTCTGCTCCTTTATTCCAATGAGAGCAGTTCCTTTTGATTACATATTCCTTCTTGGAATGAATGATGGAGAGTTTCCAAGAAAAGAGGTTCTTCCTAATTTCAATCTTATGGGAGTGAAATCTCTAATAAGAAACAACGACAGACAAAAGAGTGTTGATGACAGATTCTTGTTCTTAGAATCGATTATGTCAGCTAAAAAGAAACT
>NZ_JBGVMC010000205.1:0-1168 GCF_045124615.1 Succinivibrio sp. | reverse complement strand
TTTATAAGAAAAAATGTATTTGATTCTTTAGATGAGGACACAAGAAAAAGGCTTTTAAATACCTATTCATTAAGGCAGGATCCTTTTTATAAGAATATTCTGTCAGTAAACAGTGATCCTGTTATTCTCAAAGAGAGCCTTTGCAAAAATCCAGATGATTCAATGTATCTTGAGCTGTATCCTGTCAGTGATTTTATAAAGGTTACAAAGTCTGATTTTCTGTTTGTAAGCTTTACTAAAAAGCGATCACAGTTGCATGATGATATCTTCAGATTCACTCTTTCTTGCTTTGTAAAAACACAGATAGGATTTGTTAAAAAGATTAATAGAAACAAAGGTTCATCAATTATTCATTCAATTCTTACAGACAAGTCTTGTAAAGATGTGCTTGAGCTTATTAAAAAGGCAGATGTCTATGCCTGCTTCTCATCACAGCAGAACAATTTTGGTATCAACTGTATTGAAAACTATCTATATGAATTTATAAACGCAGATCTAATAAGTCACAAAGATCAAGGATGCTATCGACTTAAAAATGGATATTTCATTGAATATTGTGGTTTTGCCCATCAAAAGCTTTTACGAGCATTTGACTGTTACTATGCTATAAACAGTAAATCAGTAAATATAAGTGACGATTTTAATATCTACAAAAAGGTTGTTAAACAGATAAATGCACTGACAAATAATGGAAGTATCACAAATCCTGATGAAATTTTTAAAAAGGATTTTACCTATCATCCTTTTTTCAGAACACTTGTTGATACAAGTTTGCTTACTCAAAGACTTTATAAGAGATCATGCACATATACAGAGCTTACTGACAGAAATTTCAACCGTTTTTTAGTATACGGATTCTTTATAAGAACAGATTCGTTTTATGGCAAAAAGCGTAATCCTGAGTTTGAAATAAGCTTTGATATTCTTGAAAAGGAAGTAAAAACAAATCTTCTTCCTGTTTTAAAAAATTACTTTTTAAAAAATTCAGATAAGGGAAAAGCTCTTTTTGGCAACAATCCTTCAGGCATTGGGACTATTGATACTAAAGGCTTAAAAAAGCTGCTTGATAATGCATCATTTACCTATGCTGCATTTAAAAATGGTAATTCTCATCTTTGTCTTGAATCACTTGACGAAAATACACTTTGTGAATTTATTGATACAGACA
>NZ_JBGVMC010000204.1:0-8598 GCF_045124615.1 Succinivibrio sp. | reverse complement strand
GTTCTTTGCGGTCTACAGTATGGTCGTGTTCGTTCAATGCGTAACGAGAACGGTAAGGAGCTAACAGAAGCTGGTCCTTCAATTCCTGTAGAGGTATTCGGTCTGTCAGGTGTTCCATCTGCAGGTGATGAGGTTACTGTTGTATCTGATGAGCGTAAGGCTCGTGAAGTTGCTCTGTTCAGACAGGGTAAGTTCAGAGAACTTAAGATTGCAAAACAGAAGAGTGCTCAGCTTGCATCTATGTTCAAGGAGAGCAACGCTTCAGAACTCAAGCTTGTTCTTAAGGCTGATACTCAAGGTTCAGTTGAAGCAATTTCAGATGCTCTTCTCAAGCTTGGTAACGACGAGGTTAAGGTTAAGATTATCGGTTCAGGCGTTGGTGGTATTACTGCAAACGATGCAACATTAGCTGCAGCAGATGGCGCAGTTGTAATCGGCTTTAACGTTCGTGCTGACGGTCCTGCAAGACAGGTTATTGATACAGAGTCAGTTGATTTACACTACTACAGTGTTATTTACGATCTGATTGATGACGTGAAGAAGGCTATGTCAGGTCTTCTTAAGAAAGAGGTTCGTGAGAACTTCATCGGATATGCAGAAGTTCGTGAAATCTTCAGACATCCAAAATTCGGTGCTATTGCCGGCTGTATGGTTGTTGAAGGTATCGTAAAGAGAGCAGCTCCTATTCGTGTGCTTCGTGATAACACTGTTATCTTCGAAGGTGAGCTTGATTCTCTGCGTCGTTTCAAGGATGACGTATCTGAGGTTAAGCAGAACAACGAATGTGGTATCTGTGTTAAGAACTATCAGGATGTACGCGTAGGCGACCGTATCGAGTGCTTCGAGAAGGTTGAAGTTGCACGTACACTTGACTAAAGGATAATATGCCAAGAAGTTACGGAAGAAACGAAAGAGTAGCTACTGCAGTACTTCGCGAATTAGCAGATGTACTGCATAATGAACTCAAGGATCCAAGAGTAAAAAACGCAACCATAACAGAGGTTGACGTATCTCCTGATCTGAAAAACGCTCGTGTATATATTTCTTTTTTAACTGATAATAAAGAAGAAATTGAAGCTGCGATGAAAGGTTTGAAGAGTGCAAAAGGATTCTTGCGTTCTGCTGTAGCAAAAAGACTTAATCTGCGTTACATGCCGGATCTTGATCTGAGGTATGATTCACTGCTTACTGAAAGTATGCGATTAGACGCACTGATTAAAAAAGGTCTTAACAAAGACTAAAATCATGAAGATCCCAATTACCCATACTAATTGGGATTTTGTTTTTTGATTTTTGTCTTTTAATTTTTTTTGATTTACTGTTATATTCAGTTAAAAGATATTTACCATAACGGAGCCAAAGGTGTTGAACGACAAACCTGTACAAAAACCGATAAGTACTGCTGTGATTGTCTCAAAGGTATATAAAAGACCAATGGCAGGTCCTATAAGAGAGATTGCAGATAAACTGACAAAGCTTGGAGTGAAGGTTTATCTTGATGCAAATACTGCAGTTGGTTTTAATATCAGTGAAATACAGTCAATTACAAGACGAGAAATGAGAGAACTTGATCTTATCATTGTAATCGGCGGTGATGGCTCCTTACTAGGTGCAGCAAGAACACTAGTTGATCTCAAGGTTCCTGTTCTTGGAATCAACAGAGGTCATTTAGGTCTTCTAACAGATGTAAATCCAGATAACATTGATGAAAGCCTTAAAAAGGTAGTAAGCGGTCAGTATTCTCTTGAAGAGAGAACAATGATTGATGTTAGGGTTTCAAGAGATTCTGATGACGGTGTAGGTGAACTTATCGGTTCATCACTTGCAACTAATGAGACTGTAATTCACTCAGGAACCATGGCACATATGATGGTTTTCAAGGTAAGTATTAATGGTACTCATCTTTATACCATGCGAGGCGATGGCATTATTGTAAATACTCCTACAGGATCAACTGCATATTCACTTTCTGCTGGCGGTCCTATTATTGAGCCACATCTTGACTTGTTATCCTTAGTTCCAATGTTCCCTCAGTCACTGAACTGTTCACCTTTAATTATTCCTGGCAAATCTGAGGTTAAGATTGAATTTGAGGCACCTGATGAGTTAGCAGAGTTAATTGCAATCAACTGTGACGGTCAGGTAACCATGAGAGCTGATACTAACAGCTCTGTCTTTATAAGACAGCATCATACACCTTTGGTTCTGATTCATCCTGAAGGATATGATTATTATTCACTGTTAAGACAGAAGCTTGGTTTTGGTCGCAGCCTTGTTTAGGAGATAGTATGCTTTTACAGCTTATTGTTAAAGATTTTGCCTTAAGTGAGAAGAATGTTCTAGATTTTTCAGAAGGTATGACATGCATAACCGGTGAAACCGGTGCAGGTAAATCTTTAAGTGTCGATGCGCTGTCTTTGATATTAGGTTCAAGAGCTGATAGCGCTTTCGTAAGAAATGGCTGTGACAAGGCAGAAATCAGTGCTGTTTTCTCAATTGAATCTAATGAGCTTTTAAAAACATATCTAAAAGAGCACGATCTTTCATCAGATGATACATCTGATCTTGTAATCAGAAGAGTAGTCACAAAGGATGGCAAATCAAAAGCCTATATAAATGATGTCCCTTGTACACTAAGTGTTTTGAAGGACGTAACCGATTCACTTGTTGCAATTCACGGTCAGCATGCATCAGTAAAGCTTATAGATGAGAAAAATCAGCTCAATCTTTTAGATTCATTTGCAGGTCTTTCAAAAGAAGTATCAGAAGTTGCTTCATCCTATGATTCATATATCAGCAAAAGAAATCTTCTGCAGAATCTAGCAGATGAACAGCTAAATGGAGCAAACAATTACAAGACACTTCGCTTTGAACTTGATGAGCTTGAAAAACTGGATCTGCACGAAGGCGATTATGAAAAGATTAGCTCTGATTTTGATGCTCTTTCTCATCTGTCACAGGCTCAGGATGCAATTGCTTTAGCACAAGGTGTTCTTGAAAATGATGAACACAATATCATTGATATTTTAAGTGCAAGAATAAGTGATTTATCAAGAGTAAGTGTTTATGCAAAAGAAAGTATCGATCCTATCGTTGACGATCTGACAAATGCAGCATCACTACTAGACAGAGCAAGAGAAAAACTAGACAACTTTTCACTAAAGGCAAATCCTCAGATGGTAGAGGAGTTATCAGAGAAACTGTCTAAATGTCATGAGCTTGCAAGACGATTCAAGGTACAGCCAAATGAAGTTCATAAGATCTTAGCTAAAAAGCAAAACGATCTTGAATATTTTCTTTCTTTAAAAGAGAAAATAGCTGTTCTCACAAATGAGGTGAAGTCTTTAAGAGCAGACTATGAACAAAAGGCATCAGCACTGAGCGAAAAAAGAGCAAAGGCTGCCAAAAAGATGTCTGAGTCAGTAACAGACAGCATCCATGAACTTGCAATGAGTAACGGTGTTTTTAATGCATCAGTTACAAGAGATGATGAGTCAAGACCAAGACGATCTGGAAGAGATGAGGTTAAATTCCTGTTTTCAGCTAATATCGGTCAGGAACCACTTGAACTGTCTACTGTTGCATCAGGTGGTGAATTATCAAGACTTGCTCTTGCAATTGAAGTATTAACAAGTACTGCAAATTCAACTCAGACCTTGATTTTTGATGAGGTCGATACCGGTATTTCAGGAAGAACAGCTTCATCTGTCGGAAGTCTTTTAAGACGTCTTTCATCAAATGTTCAGGTCATCACTGTAACTCATCTTCCTCAGGTTGCAGCAATGGCTCATCACCAGTTTCTTGTAACAAAGATAGAAAAGGATGGTACAACATCATCATTTGTGCAGGATCTTGATGAAAAAGGAAGAATTGAGGAAATTGCAAGAATGATGGGTGGTAACGTAATAACCGAAGATACAAGATGTTCTGCAAAAGCTCTTCTAGATTCAAGCGGAAGTGATAAGTGAGTTCATCAGTTACCTTAAAAGGCGGACTTAATGTAAAAGTCAGATGGGCAAAGGTTGAGGATGCAGCTAAGATTGCAAGACTTGAGCTTAATTCTTCTGTTTATGAGAACAGAACAGTTCCTTTTAACTATACACATCCACAGTTTACAAAGCTATGGGAACAGAGACTGTCACAGGAAAATGAATATAAGACAGTCATCGCAACAGGTCCAACTAGAATATATGGATTTATAACCTTCAAAAGCAGAATTGAAGACGGATATATTCTTGCCCTTTATATCGACCCACTGTATATGAGACATGGAATCGGTACCCTCTTAATGAAGACTGCAGAGCAGATGGTCATAATGAGTGGAGGCAAAAAGTTAAAGGTCGATGTAGAAATGCTTAATAATGGTGCAATGGCTTTCTATAGATCGTTACATTTTTCTAAAGTAAGTGTAAAATTAGAGCACTTAATTGAAATGGAAAAGGAGTTATAAGATGCTCAAAGTTGGTATCGTTGGCCTAGGTGGCCGTATGGGACATGCCCTTTATGAATGCTGTTTAGGTTTGGATGGTGCTAAGATTGTCTGTGGTATCGATAAGAATACTGATACTCTCCCATCAGGCTGCAGTGCAGAAGTAGTTGACGATCCTTATAAGCTGTCAGCCGCTCCTGATCTGTTTATCGATTTCTCACGTCCTGAATGTTCTTTAAACGTTTTAAAGTATGCAAAAGAGCATGGTTGCAAAGTTGTATTAGGAACAACTGGTTTTGATTATGATCAAAAAGATCAGATTAAAGAATACTCAAAGCATGTACCTATCGTTTTTGCAGCAAACTTCTCTGTTGGTGTAAATGTTCTTTTAAATCTTGTAAAGAAGACTGCTCAGATTATGAGCGATTCAGATATTGAGATCGTAGAAGCTCATCACCGCTACAAGGTTGACGCTCCATCAGGTACTGCTCTTGCTATTGGTGAAGCTGCAGCTGCAGGTCGCAATGTAAATCTAAAGGATGTTATGGTATCAGGTCGTGATGGTATCACCGGTGAAAGAATCTACGGTTCAATCGGTTTCTCATCAGTTCGTGGCGGTGATATTGTTGGTAATCATACAGCAATGTTCTGCTCAGAAGGTGAAAGAGTAGAGTTATCTCATATTGCTACATCACGTCAGACATTTGCTCGTGGTGCATTCAGAGCTGCATTATGGCTTGAGAATAAGAAGCCTGGTTTATACGATATGAACGAGGTTTTAGGCCTTAAGGCTTAATCTTATTTATCATAATAAGCAAAAGGCGGAGTTATCCGCCTTTTTTGCATCTTTGCAATTAAAGTAGCTTACTTAACAGACCTCCATCCACCTTAATTTCAGATCCTGTAATATAATCTGCTTTGTCACTTGCAAGAAATACTGCTACCTGAGCAACATCATTAGACTTTCCCCATCTGCCTAGCGGTGTGGCATTTAGGATCTTGTCATTCATAGTTTGGTTTTCCTTAAGAACCTTAAAAGCGGGGGTATCGATAAAGCCAGTTGTAATGACATTAGCTTTAATATTGAATTTAGCGTATTCAACTGCAATACATTTAGTTAGCATTGCAAGACCAGCTTTTGATGCTGCAAGAGCACTTGTGTTCATGAATGCATCCTTTGCAAAGCAGGAAATAACATTAATAATTTTTCCTGAACACCTCTCTTTCATTCTCTTTAGGCAATGCTGTGTTATGAAAAATGCTCCTGTAAGATTTGTATCAATTGCCTGTTGCCATAACTCATAATCGATATCCTGTATGCTGATAATTGGTGTTACTGTTGCAGCATTTACCAGAATATCAAAAGAGACATCGTCTGCATTGAACCTATCAAACACTTCATTTATTGCTGTATTTGAACATACATCAAGAGGAACAGGGATTGCTCTTGTAAGTGAAGTGTCCATTTCATTGCAGACATTTGTTAACTGTTCTGAATTTTTTGATGCAAGATAAACCTTTGCTCCTCTGTCAAAGAACGCCTTTGCAATTTCAAGTCCAATACCATCACTTGCACCTGTTACAAATGCGGTTTTTCCAAGTAGCTCAATCATATGCAATCCTTATATTTGTTCAGATAAAATTTCTTTCTATCAGATAATCACTTTTGCAAGTGAAAGTCCAACGATACATGCTGTCAGCACACCGACTAAACCTGGAATCATGAAAGAGTGGTTAAAATAGTACTTTCCAATCTTTGTTGTTCCTGTTATATCAAAGTTAACAGTAGCAATATCTGATGGATAGTTTGGAATAAAGAAGTATGCATAGGTTGCTGGCATAAGTCCAATGAGAACCTGTGGAGGCAGACCGATAGCTATAGCAACAGGCAAAAGGATCTTTGCTGTTGCTGCCTGAGAATTAACTACGACAGATACTGCAAACAGCGCAAATCCGAATGTCCATGGATATTCATTTACCATACCAGTTATAGATGCCTTAAAAGATGGCATAGCATATGAGAAATATGTATCAGACATCCATGCTATACCAAAGATAGCAATACATGCCACCATACCGGATTTGAAAACTACACCATTTGGAATGTTCTTAACAGGAGTCTTTGTTGCAATCAGAATAATAGCGCCAAAAGAAAGCATCATCATCTGAATAATAATACCCATGCTAATTGGTCTTGTGGCATTTCCAATGGTTCTGACTTCAGGAAATACTGCGATAAGAACAATGGTGACCAATGCTAGCAAGAACAGATAAACAGATAGTTTTGATGATGTAGGTAGTGTCTCATTGAGTGTTGTATGAGATGATGACTCAATTTCTTTTTTAAAATCAGGATCTTTAAGTTTCTCTAAGAACTCCTGATCTTCATATAGATCTTTACCTCTGAAGTTAGAGTAAATTGATAAGGCAATAACACCAAGCAATGTTGCAGGAGTTGTTACCATAAGAATGGTCATCAGATTTAAATTCTCAAGACCAGGGATTGCAAGAACATCTCTTCCAAGATAGCAAGCAACGACAGCTGAAATTGGGGAGCCTGTAAGTGCAAGCTGAGATGCAACAGATGCTGCTGCCATTGGTCTTTCTGGTCTTACCTTATTTTTTACTGCTATATCACCAATAATCGGCATGATAGTATAAACAGCATGACCTGTACCTAACATTAAGGATAGAGTATAGGTAACAAGCGGTCCAAAAAAAGTAATTCTTTTTGGATTTTTTCTGAGCAATTTTTCAGCTATCTGAAGCATATATTTAAGACCGCCTGCAGCTTCAAGAATAGCAGCACAGCTGACTACAGCGATAATAATGAGCATTACGTCAACAGGTGCTGAGGCCGGAGGCATTCTGAGAATGAAAACTTCAATAACAAGACCGATGCCAGAAACAACACCAAGTCCCATACCACCAAAGCGACTTCCTGCATAAAGCATGATAAGTAGGAAAATAAACTCAGCAATTAACATAATTTAGCTCCAAATTTCCAAGATCTATAAAAAATATAGGTCTGAAATCAGTTAAATCATGTTTTTTAAGAGAAATTTTTGTGGAATATCAAAAAAATAATTTGAAGAGATTAAAAAATCTGTAAGTTATCACAATTTATTTTTTCTATAAATCATGATGTTAATGCTTTTTTATGAAGAATATTAAAAAAAATGCCGGTACATGTACCGGCACTTTTATCAGTTAGCTATCTATTAGATAACGCCCTGAGCGATCATTGCGTCTGCTACCTTACGGAAGCCAGCGATGTTAGCACCTAATACTAGGTTGCCCTCAACACCGAACTCACGAGCAGTTTCTGCAACGTTCTTGTATAAGTTTGTCATGATGGTGTGTAACTTGCTGTCAACTTCTTCGAAGGTCCATGAAGTCATACCAGCGTTCTGCTCCATCTCTAACTGAGAAGTAGCAACACCACCAGCGTTAGCTGCCTTAGCAGGTGCATAAGCGATCTTAGCGTCTAAGAACTGCTTGATAGCGCCTAAGGTTGAAGGCATGTTAGCACCTTCTGCTACAACCTTACAGCCGTTTGCTAATAAGGTCTTAGCATCTTCCTCATTTAACTCGTTCTGAGTTGCACATGGGAATGCACAGTCTACCTTGTAGCACCATACCTGGTGTTTGCCCTCTGGGTACTTCTCAACTGGAGTGTACTCAGCAGTTGAAACTAACTCAGCATAACGGGTTAAACGTGCACGCTCAACTTCCTTAACCTGCTTTAATACGTCAACCTTGATGCCGTTTGGATCATAGATAGTACCAGTTGAATCAGAAACAGTAACTGGGGTAGCACCTAACTGATATAACTTCTCACAGCAGTAGATTGCAACGTTACCAGAACCTGAAACTGCGCACTTCTTGCCCTGTAAGCTGTCGCCACGATCCTTAACCATAGCGTCTGTGAAGTAAACGGTACCGTAACCAGTTGCCTCAGTACGTGCTAAAGAACCACCGTAGTTTAGACCCTTACCAGTTAAAACACCTTCGTAACGGGTTGTTAAACGCTTGTAAGCACCGTACATGTAGCCGATCTCACGACCACCAGTACCGATATCACCAGCTGGTACGTCAACAGTAGCACCGATGTAACGGTGTAACTGAATCATGAATGCCTGACAGAAACGCATAATTTCAGTCTCTGA
>NZ_JBGVMC010000203.1:0-1679 GCF_045124615.1 Succinivibrio sp. | reverse complement strand
CTGTATGTCAGTGAAATCAGATCTGAACCTCCGATAATATACAGACAAGATGTATTCTTTATAAGATTAACTAACTGGTTAACCATTGGAGGAAGAATGATCTTTATACTCTGAGGAAGAATGATATAAAACATTGTTCCTCCATAGGAAAAACCTTGACTTTGAGCTGATTCAAACTGACCTTTTGGTACAGATAAAATACCAGCTCTTATTACTTCTGCCATATAGGCACCATGGTATATTCCTATAGAAATAATGCCTGATAGTAAAATACCTATACTGTGTCCACTAAAGGATAGTGCATAGTATAAAAAGCAGATTTGAAGCAGTAATGGAGTATTCTGGATTAGCTCAACATATACTCTGGATATTGCTCCTAAAATAGTTTTTCCTGAAGTTGAAAAAAGGCCGAAAACAATACCTAATAGAAGTGAAATCAATATTGCAAAAACTGAAGTCTCAACTGTAGTTAAAAATCCGACAATAAATGTTTCTTTATATATCCAGATTTTCAGCCATGCATCAGCACAAAAAAGGTTTCCCATAAAGATATCCTTTATTAGCGGCACACAAATGCCGCTTTTCAAGATTAAAGGTTGTTTTCCTTAATTAGCTTTTCAATAGTGCCATCTGCTAACCACTTCTGAATTAAGCCATCGATAAATGCTGAAAGACCTGAGCCTTTTTTAGTAACCACTCCATACTGCTGTGGAGAGAATTTCTCTTCAATGAAGCTACGGTCTTTAGTCTTGTAAATATTTAGAATTGATTTATCGACACAGAAAGCGTGAACCTCGCCTGCGGCAAGTGCAGTTGAAATTGCAGGATAATTATCAAACTGGTTAAAAGTTACTCCTTCAGTCCATACAGATGGATCAAAAGTTGCAGGATCAAAACCTTTTCCTTCAATAATCTTGTTTGCAATAAGTGCCTTTGTCAGCTCTCTTGCTGATGTAGATCCTGAAGATACACCAATCTTTTTACCTTTCAGATCTTTTAATGATTTGATGTTGCTTTTATCTTCTACAAGAACTGTTACAGCATCTGTGTAATATGGAGTTGAAAAATCCCAGTTTTGCTTTCTTTCAGGTGTGATAGTAAAGGTAGCAAGAACACAATCAAGATCTCCTGAATCAATTAAAGCTGAACGTGTTGCAGCTGTCACTGCAGTAAATTCAACTTCAAGATCTTCTGATATCTCTTTTGCAATAAGAAGAGCTAGTGAATCCTCAAAACCTTTGTATTCACCACTTAAAGGATCTTTAACAGAAAAACCTACAACATCATTTTTCACACCAACACGGAGTACCCCTCTATCAAGGATTTCTTTGATCTCTGGTATATCAGATGTTGCAGCCTGCACAGCACCAGAAAATACACAAGCTACACTTAACACTGTAGATAAAACCATACTTTTTAAAGATTTCATATTCATTCTCCTAAAGGTTTTAGTGTTTTAAAATCTTTCCAAGGAATTGCTTTACGCGCTCATTCTTTGGATCGGTAAAGAAATGTTCTGGAGTCCCACTCTCAACTATCTGACCATCAGCCATAAAAACAACACGATCTGCAACCTGTCTTGCAAATCCCATTTCGTGAGTTACAACTACCATTGTGATATTTGATTCTTTTGCAAGCTTTACCATAACATCTAAAACTTCCTGAATAGTTTCTGGATC
>NZ_JBGVMC010000202.1:0-1561 GCF_045124615.1 Succinivibrio sp. | reverse complement strand
GTGACTGCTCCAAAAAAGCCAATCTGTGATTCAATCTGAAATCTTATATCGGGAGCACTATTGAAGTCACCGCTTGCACGGGTGATAGTTCCAGCATAGATCTGATTATAGCCATTTGTATCGTCACCGGCATAGATATTGATATAGTTACGCCTTACAAATAAGGGGTGCATACATAGAGTAGATAACTGCTCCATCACGTCAAGGGGTAAACCGTAAATCGTTGCGCTTGCCTTGCCAAAATCAGGCGCACCCGTCTTTTCAACTCGCACCGACATTGCAAGATCGCTTATTTCGTATGCGTTACCCTCACCACCTTTGAAAGAGCCTTTTTGTAGAGTAAGTAATATTTTTAATTTTCTTTTAAAAAATGAAGTGTGCTCCTGGGTGTTAATCTTTGAATCATTATTTAAGAGATCTCTAATCTGTATCATTTTCTATCTCCGTCATTTCTGATTCAGTTACGTATATCAGCTTAAAACGGTTTTCTAACTGCTCATAATTAGCTTTACTCTGCCGATCTGCTGGGGAGGTTGAATCAACCATATAAAAATTCCCCTTAAATTCCGTCTGATATAGTAAAATTTTTACTCTAGGTAAACAAATTACATTTTGCACGATTAAAGTATCATCAACCCACAAAGAAAAGTATGGAATACCATTTAAAAATCTTAATTGTATCGTGCAATTCTGCTCTTCTAAAACAGCGTTAAACTCCTGATTAGGGGTATTGATTAGAGGTAATTCAAGCATTTTTTTACCTTCCTGTAATCATATTAAAAATGCCCTGTAGTGCACTGGTTTCTTTTCCCTGCTGCAATCCCCTTTGTTTTTTCGCTCCTACTCTGACATTAGTATATTGACTTGTCACCTCTCGCACCTCGATAAAACTCAATTCAGCGTATATAATATCTGTTCCGTTATCGGCCGATCTGTTGAAATTAAACTTTGTTAATTTCATGTTCTCGTATTCTTTTTCAGGTGTGACAACGGTCAACAAGTCGGTGCTTTGTAGATAGGTCTGTAACGCATCAACAAAACGAATTAAATCAGGTACAAAACCATGCTTAGCAATCATGCAGCTTAATTCTGTTGGTGTCTGAACAATATTGTATGTTGCGAATGATCCACCCTCAACCGGGGCGTGTGTAACTTTGCTTTCCTGTTTTACATCTGCGCTTTGAAAAGAATCAAAACTAAAAGCCTTTTCTCCGCTTTCGTCAATAATGCTCCATTCTTCCGGCAGAATGCCTAAAACGTCATACTGACGTATAAAGGAGGCGGCATAATTAAGGCCATAATTCAGCTTATTGTTAAGATAATCAGATCCATAATTAACGGCTTTTTGAATACCTTTATTTGCTAGATCCTGAACTGCTCCATTTGTTCCTTCTGGAAATAAAGCCATATATCCCCCTAGTAAACAGATCCTTGTGAGGCCATAGCAATCCAACGATCTGCATCATTCATTTCTCGATCTGCCTCTCGCATTGTGGCGGTAACTACTGCAGGATTATTTGATCCGATATTGATTACCTGAGAACGGCTAACATTATTATTT
>NZ_JBGVMC010000201.1:0-2244 GCF_045124615.1 Succinivibrio sp. | reverse complement strand
AAAGCATTAAAACAATGTTTTGTACATTCTCCTTTAGGTTTTAATTCTTCAGCCATGCGATTATATTCATTACTATTCATATTTTCACCTCTCATGTAGTCTGGTAGTGTCAAAAATCAGCATCACTGATACAAACATCACTACCTTTATTTGTTTATATATAAACAATAAAATGATTATTGATTATATCTTTTTAATCATCTTTTTTCGTTTTATACTAAAAAAGATGAAACATCCATGTTATACTTGTTTCACCACAAAATCAATATAGAAAGGATTGTTTCATCATGGATAGTATAACATCAATTTTAAATAATATAAATACTTTTTCTAAATCTCTTTTTAAATTCTCTCAATTCTTTGAACCTTTACTTATTCTTAAGCATATTCCTTCTGATATATCTTATCATTTGAACTCTAATGATTTCTTATATCATCTTGATCAGGCTTCTTCTCATTTGAACTGGTTAAATGATTTCTTTTCTAATCATATTTCTAAAGTTCTTCATAAAGAAGTTTCTCGCTTGAAAAAGACTCAACATATTGATAAAACCATACCTTATGCCGATTTCACCGTTGATGGCTTGCCTGTATTCAAGAAAGAAGCTCCTGCTCAGATATCTTTTGATGATATCTTAAGAGGATCTATGTTAAATGGTTCTCCTTTAACTCCTGTTAAACGTAGAAATCCTGATGCCTTTACTTTTCATGGTGTCTGTCCTTTTTGTGGCGCACCTGAAGAATATATCTATGATAATAATGGCAAAGGTCAATTCAAATGCAAAGCCTGTCATAATACTTTTACTTTAAAGACAGATTTATCTGGTGAAACTGGTATCTATTGCCCTCACTGTGGAAGAAAACTTGATCTTAAACATGATAGAAAAGGTTATCTTGTCTATCATTGTCCTAACGATAAGTGCCCCTACTATCTTAAAAACAAGAAAATCTATGATAGCGATAAGAGAGAAACGCTTAAGACCTCTAGTCATCAGTATCGTTTAAGGTATCATTATCGTGATTTTAAATTCAATTTGGATAATCTTAAACAGCTGGATCAGTCTATTGATTCTCCTGTTAATCTTTCCAGGATACACTTTGATTATAAGGTCCTTGGTCTTGTCTTAACTTATTACGTTAACTTTGGACTTTCATCCAGAAAGACTGCATTGATTCTTAAACAGGTTCATGGCCTTAAGATTTCTCATCAAACTGTTATCAACTATGCAGCAACGGTTTCAAATATCATTAAGCCTCTTATTGATTCCTATCCTTACAAATTAGGTCATATCCTCACTGGTGATGAAACCTATATCAAAGTAAGAGGACAGAATCACTATGTTTTCTTCTGGTCAGATCCTTATAGTAAAATCATTACTTCTTATATGATTTATCCTACAAGAGATACTGAATGTGCTTGTAAATCTATCTATGACTGCTTAAGACGTTATACAGAGATTCCTGAAAATCTACTGCTTATTACAGATGCAAATCCAATCTATAATGCAGCACAAGTCTTTTTTGAAATCAATGATATCAAATTCGACTTACAGCAGGTTATTGGAGTATCAAACAAAGATGAGATATCCAAAAAGTACAGACCATTCAAGCAGATAGAGGAACGATTGAATAGAACCTACAAACAAAACTACTATGGCACAAATGGATATGACAAACTAGAATGTGCAAATAGCTACATGGTTCTTTTTGTGTGTTTTTTCAACTTCCTTAGACAACATTCATCACTAAAATATAAAACACCAGTTGATGATGGACTATTTAATGATGATATGCTTATGCAGGATAGATGGTTGAAATTAATAGAGCTAAGTTCACAATATCATCTCAACTAAAAATATCACAGTTTTAAAAATACATGTGAGACCCGATACCCTCATTGCGCTCAAATATAGGCTTTTTTCTGTATTGAAAGAAAGTTTTAATTCCTTCCTATTATTTACGAAAAACGTAAAACATCTGTTTTATCAAAATAGCAACTATAGATAATACGTTTTCTCGCCTGAATCACAAGTTTTCATAAACTTTTGACTCTACCCAAAGATATATCGTTAATTTATCTTACTTATAAATTCAATAAATTGATGACTTACTTCTTCAATTGACATATGAATATCAGGTTCAAATATATAATCAGTCTTATTCATATTATCATATTCTTTTCTTTTTTGAATATTATCAATTCTTTCTTTAACTTTTTCTAAATCGTCACCACGTTTTATCATT
>NZ_JBGVMC010000200.1:0-1213 GCF_045124615.1 Succinivibrio sp. | reverse complement strand
ACAGTGGAGTCAAAGTTAGGAACATTAGCGACAGAAAGCAAGGCATTAGAGAGGTTGCGTAAAGTCGTAGTAGCAGTCTGTAAATTACTGTTTAAATTAGCAATTTTATTGACGCTATTAGCCAAAGAATTTAACGCAGAGGCAGTCTTTTTAATATTCTCCATGCCAGTGGTAAATTCTTGTGACAAATTCACAAAACTTGTTACTGCTGATTTGATTTTGTATAAAGTATCAATAAAGCCTTTGATATTATCAGTCACACTAGAAAGGTTTTTTACTTGAGCAGACAAGCTACCTAAACTAGAACTCAAAGCAGTAATGTTTGTCGCTCTAGTGTTAAGTCTGCGAGAAAAATTATCAATGGCAGTACGTAAATTGTTTATTCTGCTTGTAGCACCTGTCTTTTCGCCACCTACAGCAGTTGATAAACTTTTTAACTCACTAGCTAAATTAGCAACGTTTTGTGAACTGTTAGCGTCAATACCTGTAGTGCTTACTTTAATCTCAAGTTTTTGATTTTTCTTGATTTCTTCTACATCTTCAATTATCTGCTTTAATTGAGCATCGGCCTTAGATGTATCGGCATCTACTATAATCTTTTCATTAGTTTCATTAGTGGCCATAAATTACCTCTTTCTCTTATCCTGTAAAGCGTATCTAACTCGTCTGATAGCATTAGCAAATTCAGTATGAAATATGGTTAAACAGTATTGTTCGGGATCGTCTATAGACGTTTTAACCATACCTGCACCATCTCGAATAACTTTTGTTGCGTAGTTTTCTCCACCTATCTTTTTTGTTCTTCCCCTAAAACTTTCTACTGTCGCAGAATCAACGAACGCACAGTTGCTTATATGCACAGTATAATTCGACCTCATTGACGCTTTTAAATCGTCTCTAGCGTCATTCAATCTGCGTATAGCACTTACTCTACCATCTTGAACAGTGTTGGTATGAGCTATGATATTAGCCTGCCACACTTCAAAATAATCTTCGGGATCTCCGTCAAAATAACCTTTATATCCTAAATCAGCTCTTGATACAGTTACAGTCCATGCTGATGCCGTGTTACCTGTTGTACCACCTGTGGCAAGGATTAGCTCGTATGTCAGGTTTATGGCTATATCCATAACCTCTTTTGCAAGCAACTTTTTGAACTCCTGTATATACCTTTTGCTGACTTCTTTTCTACCACCGATTTTTAACTTTTTTC
>NZ_JBGVMC010000199.1:0-3702 GCF_045124615.1 Succinivibrio sp. | reverse complement strand
CTTTCTGTTTATGCTTTGTGTCTTTCATTTTGATAATCTCTTAATTTGATCTCTTACCTGTCTTAGAGCCTTAATCTCAAGCATTGTGTAGTGTGCTTTTCTATTAGCACTTTTTATATAACATAAGGCACTAACAATGTTTGAAATGATTGCTAAAACAAATAGAATACATGATAAAATAATCATTCCTTAATCTCACTAATCCAACTTTCCTAAATCTTTAATAAACATTCTTAGTAACTTGATGTAAATATTATATTGGTTTACTAAGAAATCCTCTCCTAATTCTTTAAAACGTTCTTGGTCTTCTCTTATTACTTTAAGGGATTTCTGATATGCCTTAATCAACTCTTGCTTAGTCATAATTACCTCTTTAAAATAAAAGCTTCTCTTACACCGTCAACCACTACAACAAGTATGTAGTGGTCTATATTCTCATAAACTCTAAAATTACAAATCATTCCTTAACCTCAACTCTATTAAATAAAGTTTTAATGCAACTGTCTACATCACCTTTAATAGCATTTAAAGCTACTAGCTCTTTTGCATACTTCTTGTATTCTTGCTCATTAGAAGTATCTCTCATTTGGTCGTGTAAAACATCTGTTTCTGTGTCTAAGTATAGATAAAACCCACTTAACAAAGTAATTAAGCCCATTTGTCTTGCTTGCTTTTCAAACTCTTTATAAAACTCTTGAATTGTCATTTTTTTTTACTCCTTAACCTAAGCTCCAAAATTTCTTGGTTTTTGGCTCTTATTTTTTTTGCTAAAAACCATTCTTAACTCCTATCTGTTTACATTATCCGATTCTATTAAAACCTCGTTACGATATGAAAAATTTAAGATTAAATCCATGTCAGATATAAGAAGCTCAGGCTCGCTCATTACATCTTGGTCGTCATTTAAAACGAAAACCTCAGAGTCATCGTTAATCTTACCTTTCTTTTCTAAATCTGAAATAAGGTCTTTAAACTCTTTAAGTGTCATTTTTTTTAACTCCTAAAAGATTAACCCATAAAACCACATCAGAACCTTAACTGCTAACATGCCTAGCACACCAACACAACAAAGCAACCCTAACCCAAAAATGACACTTAAAGCAACGATGGTGCAACCACTCAATCTTTCAAGTAACCAAAACTTAAAAACGTGGTTAATCCTTTCATACTTCTCGTAATCTTCAAGTTCTAGCTCTTTGTCAATTTCTTCTTTAGTCACTCTCAAATCTCCTTTCTAAGTCGTAAATTGTTTCACCATCTCTAAAAGGTATGCTTGTTTTATCTTGCATATCCTTTAGTTTTTGCCAATATTCAGGCAAGTGTTCATAAATAGCTTTAAGCTCCTTTAAATTCTTATTACCGCAGCAATAACAACTAACTCTATCTAATACCTGGTATAAGTTTGTCCCATCATTTTCTTTCCACTCAATGCCGTACTTAAAAGCCTTTACCAAGCAATCATTCTCAGTCATTCCCCATAAGATTAAAGGATAAATCTTAACTGTGTTGTCACGCTTAACTCCTTAGAGAATTACATCATCAGCTAACTCAATATCAACATACATACTGTCAAAGTTAATTTCTCCTGACTCAGGATCAATATCATAAGATGGGGAAAAATCGTCTTTAACCTCACAGTTAAGATACTTCTTATTCATCTCAATCAACTCACCATGATAGTAAAGCCTGATGTTAGCCCACCCATTAGCGATATATTCTGAAGCACCGCTATCTTCAATCACTTCTCTTAAAGTCATTTTTCACTCCTTATCTATAGCCGTTCTCAAGTCTCTGCAGCTTAATCTGTCTTGCTACTTCAACCTTATCCTGAACATTAAAAAATCAACTTAACCTGCTCAACCATGATTTCAACATCAGCAACTTCTTCTGCCAGATGGTCAATATTGCCTTTATTTCTAAAACACTTGGTTATCTCTTTTATTAATTCAGATAACTCCTCAATAGCTACTACCAGCTGTGCAGTATCACCGTTTTGTGCTCTTAGTCTTTTGTAGATTTCTAAATCAGTCATTCTTGGACTCCAGCTCGGCAATCTTTTCATCTATCAGATGAGATAGTCCCATATAACCATCTGCAGACAGAGCTAGTACAAATTCGTTTTCTCTGAAGATATCTAGATAGACCTTTGTGCGTTTCTTCATGAGCGCGTTTCCGTTGTACTCTCTAAATGCAATCCGATCATTGTCATCAGCAAGTATTCTTCTGATATAGAACTGGGCCTTCTTTAAATCCTGCAGAGGATTACCCTTATCCAGATATCTGAAGCAATACTTTAAGCAGTTTCCAAGATTGAAACCTAGTAATTCACATAGTTCTATTGGTTCAACTAAAACTGCGTGTTTGTGGTAGTGAGATGGTTTATTGATTACGTCTTCATTCTCAGTCATTTCTTTTCCCTTCCTTCTTGTGTCTGGCTCTTTCTTTTAAGAGCTTTGCCATATATTTATCCGGTTCATTCTCTTTTAAATAAGCTCTTCTCTCATTAGCCCATTGATTGATTCGCTCTCTATTCTTCTCTCTATACGCTCTCTGTTTTTCAAGATATTCCTGATGTCTTACTGGATCTGCCATAATCTCTGCCATTCGCTGTTTTGCATATGCAGCACATTTAGCTTTAAACTCAGGATCATTTTTTCTTCGTTCATAATTCATTTTGTTGTGTCGTTTTGCTGCTTCTTTAGCTCCTAATATCGTTGATTTTGCAAGAAGTAACCTTGCCCTGAGTAAGTACAGTTCTCTTTCTTCTTTGGTACATGCTGCAGTACATCCCAGTTCAGCCATTACGGATAATTCAGCACGCTCAACACATTCAAGATTTGAAGGATCAAAATTTCTGATGTTGCCATCCATGAAGATAACTGTCTTACCTTCAGCACTCTGTCCTGGATGATTTTGCTCCCATACGTACCGCTGATACTGCATCCACTTATTTGGCTCAGCCACTTTAATTCTTATATAACCTTTTTTCTCTTGAAAAGAACCAACAGGTCGATGTCTCCAGTGTTTCTCTCCGCGTGGCACATCTGAATTGCTATTGCACAAACCTAACTGAATGCCATTGTCATAGCAGTGTGTACATAAAGCCCTATCAGTAAACTCTCTGCAAAATCTTCTGTTAATTTCTTCTGCAAGCTCTCTTCTGGAGCTAAAACCATGTTCACGTAAAGGGCAGACAGACTTTACAAAATTCATAATTTCTTCTGTCCATTTACGATCTTTTCTAGTCCATTTTTTGCCCTTTGTACTCACTTGATTTCAACTCCCAAAAGATTGCCGTTAACTTTAACTTCATATCCATGAGATAGAGCTGTTCTAACTGCTTCAAGTTGCAGTCTCTTTACTTCAATCTCAGTCTTCTTCATGTTATTAAGAGAAGTAGCAATGTTATTAATAGCTTCAGCTCTCTTAAACAGCATATCTGCCTTTTGCTGATCAACTTCTCCATCTGAATTGGTGTAATTGTCAGAATTCTGAATAAGAGCTATTTCATTCAGAAGCATCTTCTTGATTTGTGTATATTCATCTGACTGCTGATTCATTACTTCCACCTTTGGTTGCTGATTCTTCTTTTCTTCTTCTTTCTTAGCTAGTAATTCATTATTTGAATTGCTCTCAACTTCTTTTTTATCTTCATAGATAAAACCGTTGTAATCAAAAGGTAAAGAGCAGCCAAACTCTAGC
>NZ_JBGVMC010000198.1:0-1397 GCF_045124615.1 Succinivibrio sp. | reverse complement strand
CTTTAAGCCTGGATAATAAACTTTTGTAACAGCCTTGTGATTTTCAAGATATTCTGCAATTTTTAAAGCATTTGATGCATGTCTATCAAGTCTTACAGCAAGGGTCTTAATTCCTCTGATGAGCAAGAATGAATCAAATGGACCAAGCACTGCACCTACTGAATTTTGAATAAAGTACATTCGATCAGCAAGCTCCTTTGTATTTACAACAGCAAGACCTGCAACAAGATCTGAATGACCGCCTAAATATTTAGTTGCTGAATGAACAACAATATCAGCACCTAATTCAATTGGTCTTTGCAGATATGGTGTCATAAAGGTATTATCAACGATAGTCAGCAGACCATATGACTTTGCAAGTTCTGAGACAGCCTTGATATCGGTGATGTTCATAAGTGGATTTGTAGGTGTTTCAATATAAACAGCCTTTACCTTATCTGTGATGTTTTCTTTGATGTTATCAACAGATGATGTATCAACAAGAACATAATTAAGATCAAAATTCTTGAATACCTTGTCTAGAATTCTAAAAGTACCGCCATATACGTTATTTGATACAAGAATTGTATCTCCTGACTTGAATAAGGTTAATACAGCTGCAATTGCTGCCATACCTGATGCAAAGGCAAAGCCCTTGTATCCTTTTTCAAGATCACTTATCAAAGCTTCAAGAGCAGCTCTTGTAGGATTACCTGATCTTGCATACTCCCACTGAGGATTCTCCTGAATACCTGTCTGCTCAAAAGTTGAAGTCTGATAAATTGGAACATTCACTGCTCTTGTATACTTATCGCCATAGATTCCTGCATGAATTACTGCACTTTCAATTTCTTTGTAAACTGCCATTTTTTTATCCTTTAAAATATTTTCCAACTACTCTAACTACAATAACTGCCACTTTTCTGTGAGTTCAACATCGGCCATTTTTATATGCAGTAATCTCAAACATTTTTAATTCCTGTAAGAATATTCACGTTTGGAAAAGCTGTCATTCCACTGTTTATATGATCACTGTAATAACGCTCATCCATGATTTTTGGAGTTATGTTTTCGTGCACTTTAAAACTGTGACGGTTAAGAGCATTTTCAAGCTCAGAAAATGAGTAACCGTGGATCATTTTTTCACCTAGCTTTTCTGTCATTGCACTTAGTGTTGTAACTCTTTTATCAGATGTTTTAAAAGTGCTCTCATCTGGGTAATCAAAAATGACAAGTGTATCGCTGTCTGTCACCTTATCTATAAGAGATAAAGTTTGGTAACTACTCAGAACCTACCCCTAAAATAATCTTCTCAGCCTTACCATTAAAAGCAGAGGTCAGAGCAACAAATGCATCTATACCTTGTTTTCTTGCTGTGCTGAGAAAGGATGTAATCGTCAGGTAGTTCTGAGCACCTT
>NZ_JBGVMC010000197.1:0-1767 GCF_045124615.1 Succinivibrio sp. | reverse complement strand
ATATAAAAAGTCTTTATCTCATCTCTTGTAAAACCAATAAGCTGACTGTATGCACTTTTATTTGAGATATCAACGATATCGGAGCCAACAGAAAAGATGGTTGCATCTTTTAACCTAGTAACACCTGTAACTGCAAGAAACTTTATAGAATCACAACTTTTTAAAGTGGCATAAATGCTTCTTATGATTTCGCAGAATTTTTCATAGAGCTCTGGATTGTTAATGTTTGCAACTAACTGTCTGTCGTATTCATCAATCAAAACTACAACCTTATAGTTTTTAAGTTCAAGTAAAGTTAGTAGTCTGTTAAGTGCTCTTTGAGGCTCTGATGATTCTTTGTAACCTTCAATATTATAGGTATTAGCAAAAACTGAAATTAGTTCAACAAGATCTTCTTTAAAATCATCAATGTCAGACACAGAGCATTTTAGAAAATCAAGATACAAGACTGGATATGTAGACTCTGTCCATTTGTCATAAATCCATGTATCCTTGAAATATGGATCGACACCTTTTTCAAAAAGAGTTCCTATTGTTTTTAAAGTCAGAGATTTTCCAAAACGGCGAGGACGTGAAATAAAAACCTTTTCTTGTGTCTTTAAAAGTTTATAGATAGTCTCTGTTTTATCTATATAGATCCTATTGTTATCATAAAAATTAGTAAATACACCAGAATTGCTTATTGTTTTCATTATTTATTTAGCTCCTACATGCATATATTATAGTTTGTTTTTACTTTCTCTGCATGAAAACAGGAGCTTAGTGCTTATTTTAAGTAAGTTTTTCTTCTTTTATAAAAGTAAGAGATTAGATGATGGTTACACCTGTTGATATTCTCTAATAGCTCTTACATGTGGATCAGCATTGTAGACTGCAGCAATTCTTAAAAGCTCTTTTTGAGGAAGAATATTGCCATAATCTCGATTCTTAATTTGTTCAATTGCTTCATTAAGTTTAGTTTTAGCCAAAGGATCACTATCGGCATACTTAAGCTCAATGACAATTCTTCTGTTGAGTCTTTCTATAACCAGATCAGCTCTTCCTTTTGACGAATGTACTTCAGCTGATACTTTAGCACCTGCAGCTTTTAGATAAACACAGATATATCCTTGAACAGAAGCTTCAGAGTTTAAAGGAAATTTATCATAAGAAACTGTATTTAATGCTGTATTGAACAGGTCGATAATCTGTTTTGCATTTCCTACATCTAAGATGTTCTTGCCATCAACATTTACAGATGTTTCCTTCTTTAAAGCTTTTATAGCCATAAGCTGTGTTAAGGAATCATAAATCTCTCTGTTTGGAAAACCTAAACTTATGATACTATCACCAGATGAAAGAGGTGAGCGAAGTGTCAGATAACCTGTTTGACATAACAGAACATTATTATCAATATCAAGTAACGAAGTAGGATTTAAAAAACTGTTTCTTGAAACTTCAATCAAGTGATCTTTATTTAAATAATCAAATAGATTTATTTTGATCTTTTCTATTTTTTTTGCCAGTATTGATGGTAGACCTCCATTATCAAACCAGTAATCACCAAAGTGAACTTTTTCTTTTTCTAATATAGACTGAAGAAAATTGTTTACAGACCATGTTGAGAAAACTTTCTTTTCATAGTCTTCATCAAAACAGTATCCATCATAGTTGTATGCAATTTTATCAAGTATAGCATCAATCTGAGTTTCTGTAATGCAGTCAACTGATACGTTATTATCATATGAAGCGGCAAGTTTAAGGTAATCAATATAAAAAGTCTTTATC
>NZ_JBGVMC010000196.1:0-19500 GCF_045124615.1 Succinivibrio sp. | reverse complement strand
AAAAAGGGATTTACGAATTATATGCTGACGGCACAAAAAAATATGTACGTTTATTTTCCTGAGAATAGGAAATAGGTATTATCTTTCTATGTCCTTCTTTTTGGTGACCTTGTTTTTTGTTATTTCTTTTACCGCTTTTTCAAGTTTTTCCTTTATCTCTTCATTGGAAGAAAATAATGTGTATTTACCATTATTCTTTTCTAATGCAAGGTTATAACCAAAAGTGTTGTCATATACGTATGCTGTATCAGCTTTATTTAAGAGCTTTGGAAATAATGAATGAGCTCTAATATATCTTCTTGAAATATCTTCATCTGAAACAAAATGACCTCCCATTTTTACTCTTTGATTTACTCTAGTAATATGCAAGTCAACGTTTGGTAACATAAAATAGACCAACATGACTCTGTATTTCAAAGAATGAGCTTTGTCAATTAGTTTTAGAGTGGTTTCAGATGTCGCTGTAGTCTCTATACCAAAGTCAATTCCTTTTGAAAAGGCATATTCTCTAGCCTTAACTGCTTGTTTCCCTGCTTTGAGATTTATTCTGTTTTGTATATTTCGTGGAAGATCATTTATAGATTTTGCCCCTAATTCTATTGCTAATTCTTTAGCATATACATCAGGATTTATGATCGGTATATAATTGGTGAATCTAGGATCTGATTCATAGGTAGAAGTTACGCATCACTGAATATTTTTAGTTTTAATACTTGATAAACAAGCCAAAGTGATTCAAAAGATGAGACTAAATCAGAAAAAAGTTAAATCGTTCGATATTTTGACTTAAATTGACTAAAAAACATCGACAGATAAAGTCTATAACCTTATCTGTTAATGTTCTTGGAAAAGTGAGGATAAATTATTTTTTCTGTCTGAAATTAAGACTTTTTTCTGCCTTTCATGTGTGACTTACAAACATTGAGGTGAATATGAGAATACCAGAGAAATTACCAAATCCTCCAAAGTATAGGGATTTCCCAGAAATGACAAAAGAAGAGTGGGAGGATTATTACGCTTGCAGAGAAAAGTATGATATTGAAATGACGGAAGAAGAGAAGGAAAAAATCCGAAACGAGGCATACTCAATTTTTGAAAGTGGTAAAAAAGAACAAGCTTTACAGTTGCTAATGCAAATACCTGTAGAACCTTTTATTGCAATAGCTTCAAAGACAGCAGGTGGTTTTAATGCCATAAAATACTTAAACCTGTCTGATGCCAAAAAGGTGTATCCTAATGAGTTTTAACACATCTAACGTAGATTCAGATCAATGGTTTTCTTCAAGACTGCAAAACTTTCCGTTTGGGCAATTAGATCCAGTAATATCCCTAACGACAGATTAGGTGCTAAACAGATTTACCTACTCTATAGACTCAGATGGACTATTGAACTGTTTAACAAAGCAAATAAACGCAGTAACTGCTTAAAAAGCATTAACTCAGCTAATGAGAACATCATTCTCTCTTTCATCCTGTTGTCTTTAGCTGTTTCAATCATCAAAACCTTTACCGGTCTTAAATGTGCCAAAGGAAATAGTTTTGAATGGATTTCTATGCTAAAGCTCCATAAACAGAATGACTGCTTTGAGGTTTTATTCAATGCCCTACTTTTTCGCAAGTCGTCCACTGTATATCAAATTTTAAGAACTTCTCGATGACATAGCTCTGCGATGTAAATGAACAAAGCCATCTAATCGAGATATTGTTAACTTAAAAGATCTGCCTACTTAGTATGGCAGATCGTTAACCAACCAAACCCTTCTGCTAAAATTGCTTAAGGTCTTGGGTATGATTTTCTTAAAGACCTTATAAAGCCATTTCTTCGATATTAATCTTTAGATCGTTACAGATTTTTTCGACATCTGGATCTAATTCATCAGTATCAATGCATTCAAAATCATCAGTTTTTATATCGCCATGAAACTGCAGTTCAAAATACTTAAACTGAGGAACCATATCTCCAAATAGATCATCAATTTTGAAAAAGTTATCAACTGTAATTTTCTTATCTATTATTCCTTTTGCAATAATTTCAAGGTTCTTAAATGTTCCTGCATTGTGTGGTGCCATTATAATGTTTTGCAATGGATGATTAGGGAAAGATACAATGCAACTTGCTTTAGGATTATCAAGATAGCTTGGTACTAAAAAATTATAACTTCCAAAATCTAATGTTGATCCAACACTTATTGTAGTTCTATTAAAAAGTTTCTCTTTTTTTAATCTAATGACACTCATTCCATACTGAAATCCCATGTCAGCAGTGGCAAAAAAGTTCCTTCTTCTGTCTTTACATGAAAGATATCCAAATCTTGGGTAGTCTGAGTCTTTTAATTCTTCTGTGTTACAGTTAAACAGGTGCACTGTACTGTTTATACGGGACTTTCCTCCGCCAAAGCTTGCAGATCCTGATGCTTCTAAAGCATTCTTTAGTCTTCCTGATAATAAGATCTGTTTAAGCGTTTGTGTATGAACTCTTACGTAGAACTCGCCTTTTTCAATTATCTCTTTTAAAAAAGGCTCAATAATTGAAGCTAAAGTTTTGTAGTTAGGATGTGCCTGTAATGATGAGTAATAGTTCTTTTCATATTCATCAAAGTTCTTTAATGTTGCAATTGCCATTTTGTTCCTTGTATAGATAAGAGTGATTACATACTTATTATAATAATAAGATCTACAGAAAAATTTGAATAGTTCAAAAGTTAAAGGCAAGGTCAAAAAAAGAATTCTTCTTAATTTACAAAATAATTAAAAAACAGGCGTGAAAGAAACGTATTTTGATTTTAAACCTGTATTGTATTGTATTGCTATTTTTACAGTGATTTGCACTACATTGGTGCTAATAAACTAATTTAAAAAAAGTATTGTCATATTTATCATAATTCCTTAAAGTTGACGCCGCAAAAAAAAACAACGCCGGTCACATTGTTTGGCCGGGATTTTTTATCGGAGACACAAAGGTCTCTAAGTCGAGGTGTACAATAAGACAATGAAACAGTCACTTTTAACTAATGCTGACTTAAAAAAAGCCGTTAAAAAATTCGGTTCTCCATTCTTAATTCAGGATCTCTCCAAAGTACAGAACCAGTATCTTCAACTAAAGCAAGCCTTGCCTAATTTCAGACTTCACTATGCTGTAAAACCACTACCTGACGCTAATGTTATAAGAGCATTAAAATCAGTTGGTGCAAGTTTTGATCTTGCAGGAAATGGAGAAATAGATCTTGTAAAGAGTCAGGGGGTATCTCCTAACGATTGCATTCATACGCATCCTATCAAAAAAGACAGTGATATTCGTTATGCATTGGAATTTGGCTGTTCAGTATTTGTCTATGACAATCTTTGTGAACTTAAAAAATTCATTCCATACAAGAAGAATGTTCAGTTACTTTTAAGATTAAGTTTCCCAAATCCAGAAACTCCTGTAGATCTATCAAAGAAATTCGGTTGCACTCCAGATGAGGCAATGGATCTGCTAAAGGCTGCCTGTGAACTTGGAATTAACGTTGTTGGACTTTCTTTCCATGTTGGTTCACAAGCACCTAATCCTAAGCGTCATGTTGAAGCTATTGAAACATGTAACGGTATCATTCGTCAGGCTCAAGCAGATGGAATTGACCTTAAGATCCTTGATATTGGCGGTGGATTCCCTGTTGATTATTTAAATGCTGAAGATACTGATATTGATGCATTCTGTGCTCCAATTCGTGAAGCTTGCAACAAGCTTCCTGAGAATCTAGAGCTTAAAGCAGAGCCTGGCCGATTTATTGCAGCACCATGCATGATTTCTGTTTCATCAGTTGTTGGTGTTTCTCGTCGCCAGGATGTTCCTTGGTACTATGTAGATGACGGCGTTTATGGAAGCTATAGTGGTCAGATTTTTGATCATGTTGTATATCCAAAATCTGTAGTTGCTGACAGTCCACTAACTGAAAAGTGTGTACTTGCAGGTCCTACTTGTGACAGTATTGATATTCTTGCTGAGGGAATCAATTTACCACACCTAAAGGTTGGTGATCTGCTTGTTGGCAGAATGATGGGGGCTTATACATCAGCTACAGCAACAGAGTTCAACTTTATTCCAAAAGCAAGAATCATTTCTGTTGAGTCTCTTGAAAAACTTCATGAAGAGTTAAATTCAGAAGAAGATTCCAATACAACAGAAGAACAATTGCACAAAGCTCGCTTAGCTTAAATTCAAGTAACAAGGCGGAGAAATCTCCGCCTATTAACAACAATATATATTATCTTTTCCAATCATTAGTCTTGGTCATAGATAAGCACTAAATCTTCCATTCAATAGTTTTATCTATTGCACCATCACCGTATGTAAACTGAGTTAGTGAATTCTCCTTGCACTGAATGCACAAAAAACGTATGCCGTTTTCGTTTGCTTTTATGCATCTTTTAGCAGATGGAGACATTCTGAATACAGATCCTTTTTCAACTTTTATAGTTTCACCATCTGCGTATACAAAACCTGAACCTTCTAGCACTATATACACTTCCTCATTCTCTTTGTGGTAATGAAAAAATGGGACCTGAGTATTTGGTGCCATATTATTAATAGAAACTTCACATCCTGTGAGTTTTAAAAGATCATGCAGTTCTGTTCTATCTGCATTGAGATCTAGTGATTTAAATGTGCAAGATTCATTTCTCATTTTTATCTCCTTTATATGTCGGTATGTTTACTGTATATTGTTGAATTATTATTTATTGTTTGACTAAATGTAAGATACAAATAAATTTATTAGCCACAAATAATTTTCTTTGTAAGGATAAAAAATGTATCAGAAGAAAAAGCAAGAAGATATTCGTTGCCCGCTTGAGTACGCCATTTCTCTAATAAGTGGAAAATGGAATAGTCGAATTCTCTGTGTTCTTCATACACATGGTACTGTAAGATATTCAAAGATCAGAGATGAGCTTGTATCAGTTTCCGACGCTGTATTAAGTGCAACTTTAAAAGAAATGCTAAATAAAAATCTGATTGTAAAACATGTTTTATCAACAGAACTGACACCTCATGTTGAGTATAGTCTTTCAGATTATTGTAAAACTCTTCTACCTGCACTGCAGGAGCTATGTAAATGGGGAGGTGTCTATTTTACAAGTCATGATAAGAGCATTCCTTTATGTAAAAGATGCGGTTGCAATACAAATATGAAAAATATGCCAAATGCAGTTTTGTAAGAATCATTATGTGTGTCTTAATCCGAAAACGAAGCTGATACTGCTTTCTTTTTCAATTTCCTTAGGTTTGTTCTGATCGACAAGTTCATAATCTGGATTGTCATAATCAAATTCATTTTCGATATTATCAACATCCAGATCTTTTTTTCTGTATCGAAGTTTTCGAACAAGTTCTCGTTCTGTCTGGCAATTATCAACAATATCCATTCCTACAATAAGGGTAATAGCGTCCATTATTTTTGTAGTTTTATGAGCAATCTTTATATAAACAGTCTCATTTTGTTCTTTATCAAGAGGCATTACTCTTATCAGTTTGGAGTTTTGAATTGCCTCTTCAATTACATTAAGAGAGGATACTTTATGCGTTTGTGATAAGTAATGATTTATGCAATAAAGAAAGCTCTGTTTTAATATATGTTTAAAAATTGCAATATAACTATCCTTATCAAAGTTTGTTTTTATTGCAGCGCAAAGGATGTCATATTCTTTTGCAACAGTCTGATACCATGGAAATCTGATTCTATCTAATCGTTTTATAAATTTCTCAAAACGAGTTCTTGTATTAAAGATAATTTCCTTACATTCATCATCCGTTTTTCGTTCAAGGAGCAGATCAACCTTTTCATTAAAAAATGCATTTGATCTTTTAAGGGTAAAGGCCTCAGGAATAAGATATTCAAGCATCATATGAAATACTTTTTCCTCGATATTAAAAGCCAAGTCCCTGTAGTATTTTCTTTGAAGGTATTTGAAATAATAATGAAGGTTTAAATATGCATCCCAGAACCTTTTTAACGGTTCGTTTGCATAATAGGTAAACTGGTATCCATTGTTAAGATTGGCAGATAGCTCATTATCCTGAGCTTTTATTGTCAGGTTTTCATATATTCGCTGTTCAGCTTTTGCAATTTCGCCTTTATTTTTCAGTTCTTCTTTTAGATGTTCAACAAAGAGTGGATCTTTTTTGAGTAAATCTTCTAATCTACCAAGTTTATCGATGGTCTTTCTTACAATTTTTCCATCGCTCTTTCTTCGCCTGTTTTCGACTACATATACGTATTTGCAGTTACGAACCATTCTTATCTGAACATACATAAATGCACCTTTATTGTGTAAGAAGTTATTTTTAGTATAGAAAAGAATGATTTTTTTGAGAAATTCAAATATTGAATATGATACATACGGTATTAATTATTCTCTACATAAAGAAAACATGTTATATAATATGCAGTTTACATTTTTTTTAGGAGTTACCATGGCAAACATCAGACCAAGGGAACGTGCTGCAATTATCCAATCATTAAGAGCGGGTGTTACTCCACGAGCAGGACTTGAATATATTCAGGTTGGAAGAGTTAATGAAGTAAAAGCTCTAATCGAAGACATTGATAATATTATTCAAGGTGGCAGTGCCTTCAGAATGGTTATTGGTGATTTTGGTGCTGGTAAATCCTTCTTTCTTCAGCTTATCCGCTATATTGCGCTAGAAAAGGGGCTGGTTGTAATCAACGCTGATTTATCCCCTGACAGAAGAATATTTGCATCATCAGGTCAGGCAAGATCTCTTTATAAGGAATTAACAAGAAATCTTGCAACAAGAGCTCATCCAGAAGGCAATGCTATGGTTCCTCTTGTAGAGAAATTCATAACAGAGCAAAGAAGAATTGCTGATGAGACTGGTCGTGATGTAGAGCAGGTAATTAAAGAAAAGCTTTCATCTCTATCAGAGCTTGTAGACGGCTATGATTTTGCTCAGGTAATTGCTAAATACTGGCAGGCATATAACGAAGGCAACGAAGAGTTAAAAGGCTGTGTAATCCGTTATCTTCGTGGAGAATATACAACTAAGGCAGATGCAAGAAAGGATCTTGGTGTAAGAGCAATAGTTGAAGACTCAAATGTTTATGATCACATTAAGCTCTTATCAAGATTTATAACCCAGGCTGGATATAAAGGCCTTTTAGTTAATCTTGATGAAATGGTAAATCTGTACAAATTACCATCTCAAAGGGCAAGAACTTCTAACTACGAGCAGCTTTTAAGAATATTAAATGACTGTCTTCAGGGATCAGCTCAGAACATTGGTTTTATGTTCGGTGGAACACCTGAATTTTTGATGGATCAGAGAAAAGGTCTGTATTCATATGAAGCATTACACTCAAGACTTGCAGAAAATACCTTTGCAAAAGTAGCAAATGTTGTTGATTACAGAAGTCCTATTCTTATGCTTCAGAATCTTTCTCCTGAAGAAATTTTTGTTCTGCTTTGCAATATCAGAAATGTATTTGCATCTGGTAAGAGTGAAAACTACCTTTTACCTGATGAAGCGTTAAAAGCTTTTTTAGTACACTGTTCAAAGAATATCGGTGATGCATATTTCAGAACACCAAGAAATACAATTAAGGCATTTGTAGATCTTTTATCAGTTATCGAGCAGAATCCTGATCTTTCATGGCAGGCACTGATTGGCTCTATCAAGATTGAATCAGAAACAGATACCTCATTAGTTACAATAGTAAAAGGTCAGACTCTGTCATCAGATGAAAATTCTTCATCTCAGGATGATGAGGATGACGATGATCTGACTTCATTTACATTATAGATATGAATGCACAAAGCCTCGAATTACTAGATCCTTCGCTAATCAGATGGATGCATAAAAAAGGTTGGCAGTCTTTACTACCCATTCAAGAGTTGGCTGTTAGGCCTATTCTCGAGGCTAAGAGTGATGTTATTATTTCAGCTTCAACTGCAAGTGGAAAAACAGAAGCTGCTTTTTTACCAGCAATAACAGCAATTCACAAAAATCCTGAAAAAACAGGAATCAGGATTTTATATATCAGTCCACTAAAGGCTCTGATTAACGATCAGTGTAGAAGATTAGAGCAGATGTGTGAATTTAGTGCTGATAATGTAACTCCATGGCATGGTGATGTTAGTGCAAGCAAGAAAAAGAATCTGAAAAACTCTCCATCTGGAATCATCCTTACAACACCTGAATCTTTAGAATCAATGCTTATTAACCATGTTCAATGGATTAAAGAAAGCATGAAGGATTTAAGTTATGTTGTAATTGATGAGTTCCACGCATTTATGGGTACTCAAAGAGGATACCAGCTCCAATCTCAGCTTCATAGATTAGAGAATCTTATTGGTAAGTTAATTCCAAGAATTGCCCTATCTGCAACATTTTCTGATGCTAGCTCTGTTTCATCTTATTTAAGACCAAATTCTAAAGTACCTTGCAGAATTATTACAGCTCCAAAGGGGGCAGAAGATACTTTAAGTGTCCAGATAAAAGGCTATGACAAACCTTTTGAGCAGGATTCTTTTTTTAAGGATAATCAAAATGATGATAATTCCTTATCAGAGCAGTTACAGGAAACATCTGAAATAAAGGCTGGCTTTGAAGAAAATGCTTATTCAAAGATATCAGATGATATCTTCAGACTGCTAAGAGGCAAAAACAATCTTGTCTTCTGCAATTCAAGATCTGCTACAGAAGAAATTGCAGCAAAACTTGAAATGAAGTGCTCAGAGAATTTTGTACCAAACGAATTTTTCCCTCATCATGGCTCATTATCAAAGGATTTAAGAGAATCACTTGAATACAGACTGCAGGAAGGAAGATGGCCTACAACAGCGATCTGTACAGCTACACTTGAACTTGGTATTGATATTTCAGATGTGAATTCAATAGGACAGGTTGATCATCCTATTTCAGTAGCGTCATTAAGACAACGTCTTGGAAGAGCTGGCCGTCGTGATCATAAAGCTGTATTGAGAGTTTTTCTTCCTGAAGGTGAGGACAATCCAAATCATGAGGAGCTTTATGAAGATACTATCATGACAGTTGCTATGATAGAGCTTCTTCTTGAAAGGTGGTATGAACCTCCTTTATCTCATGAGTATTCGTTTTCAACACTTCTTCAGCAGACTCTGTCTGTTATTGCATCTTTTGGATCAGCTAGTGCAAAGTCACTTTATGAACTTTTATGTCAGACAGGACCATTCTGCCTGTGCACACCAAAAGTATTCAGTGCATTTTTAAGATCGCTTGGAGAACACGATCTGATTGTACAGTTAAACGATGGTTCACTCACTTTAGGATTGAATGGTGAAAGTCTAGTTTCAGAGTGGAGCTTTTATGCTGCCTTTGATACACCTCAAGAATACCTGATTGAACATGACGGTCATATAATTGGATCAGTACCTTTAAACTATGAACTTGAGGTAGATTCTACTTTTCTTTTTGCTGGTAGAGGCTGGAGAGTTGTTTTCTTTTCATCAAAGCGACATGTTATCAGCGTTAAACCATATCAGTATGATGCACAGCCTTTAACCGTAAATGGTGCTTCAGGAAAAATCTATGACATCATTCGAGAGAGAATGCAGGATATCTATCTGAACAAAAAGGTTCCTTCTTATCTGAATAAAAAAGCAAAAGAGCATCTGTTAAGAGGAATAGCGCTTTTTAATAATTTTGGGCTTGAAAAACGTCATTACTATGAAGGAGCAAAGGGTATTTCCCTATTCCCTTGGAAAGGCGATAGAGTAATGCAGACTATTGTTCTTTTATTGAAAAAAGAGAATATAAAAGCCAGTCTGTATAAATCCCATATTGAACTTGAATTTGTTCCTATGGATTCTCTTAAGGTTGCAGTTTTTAACCTAATAAACAATTCGGAAATAAATCCAGTAGATCTGGTAAAGAAGATCCACCATCTTGATAGAGATAAGCATGATGAATATATCTCTCAAGAATTAAAACAGATGGCTTATGCTCATAGTGAGCTGGATCTTCAAGGTGCTATGGATTTTCTTTACATTCTTAAAAAAGAACTTAGTTAAGAATTTCGATTAAAGCATCTGTAATTTTCTTTAAGTGGTCTTGAATAAATCTTGCCATATATTTGGTTACAACATTTTTGGTTTCTGGCCCCTTTACGCAGATGACAACTTTTTTGAGAATTTTGAAGTAATCATCAAAAAAGGTTGCATTGAAAAGATCCTGAGACAGTTGAAAATCTATTTTTACCGCTTTATCTCTTGCAAATCCGTTAATATTATCCAAGCATCTTTTTATAGTTGAGCATTCATTTATAAGTAATCTCTTTACCTCTTCATTTGATGATGCAAGATGAGCTAAGTCCTCTATCTTTTGTATATATCCATCAAAATATTCATGAGCTTCCTCAATTGTATCTCCCACAATAAAGATTTTGTCTGCATCATCATAGAAATCTTCATTACGCAAAAAGAAATCATGGTACTCTTTAGGTTCTGTACTAGGTTCGATATTAAAACCAGAGAGAGTGGTCTCAAATGATTTGACCAATCTTTCTCTTTTTTCAAAATTCTTTTTATTTTCCGCATTCAATTCAGCCAGAGTATTTTCAAAACTATGAGTCTTGTTTTCATTTTCAATTTTATCAAGATAATGCTTTTCTACTGTTTCCTTGTAATCGTTCATAAAACGGTTAATTACACTTTCATTTTTATTTACATAGTAAGTTACAGCCTGTCGAATATTAGTATTAAGCAGCAGTTCCTTGTCGTAAAAATAAGGTTTATTTTTTAACTCCTCGTTTGTATCCCAGTCTTTAGGTGTATGAGTTTTTCCTATAAAAACAGGTCTTATAGCTTCTAGATACTGATCGTCACATTCTGCATTTTCAAGGCATACACATATTGATTTTTTTAGGATCTTAAAGAGAATATCGTCTTCTTTTATACAAAAGAGGTTATATATCATCTCTTTGTTATCAAGTTGCTCACGGGTATCCTTAACTAAGGAATTTGCAATGATCAGTCCTGTTTTTAGAATTTGAATATGATCCTTTTTGCACTCTTTGTAGATTTGCTTAATATTGAGAATATCGTTTTTTAAGATAAATTCTCTTAATGTTTCATTGATAGGATTGTATTCAACCTCATTTTTGCTATCTTCGTTAGATTTAACTATAAATGAATGTAAAGCTCTTCCAAGGCAGTATGTAGTTGCGCTGAGCATGATCATAAGAGCTGCATCTTTTACAGAGTTATCCTCAAAATAATATGAGTTGTTTTTTCCAATTTTCAGTGCATACAGTATGATCTTATAGCTTAAGGCAAGAATAGAACCTTTAGATTCGTTTGTATTTAGAGGTCCAAAGAAATCGTTGAGTCTGTCAGTATAAAGCAGAATATGATCATCTGATAAATGGGATGTTTCCTTTATTAGCGCGACTGTGCTTATAAACTGATCCTGATAATTGAATCCTGGGTTAATTTCAAATGTGTCATAGTTTTCTTTTGTCTCAGGATTTGTCTTAAGATTTGTTTTATCCTTTAGTACAAGGTATTCAAGCTCATTAAAGATTTTTGTATGACCAATATCTTTAATGAGCCTTTCGCTCACTCTTTTTTCAATATTGAGATTTACTCTTTTATCAATTAAGTAGCACAAATCCTTAACATCAAGAAAGAGTCCTTTGTTTTTATATTTTTTTCTAAAAAGCATATTTAATCTCCTAAATTTATCATGATGATACGACAGAGATTTTTTTTTGCTATCTTTAAAATGGCGCAAAACGCCAATTGAAATGAATTTGTTTTTATAAATCAAAAAGATGTGATTTTGAACTTTTGAAAAAAATGGCCACATTCAAAGATGTGGCCTAAAGTATGTGTATTCTTTATGTAAGGAGACTTTTATACACGAGGCTAAAGGAGTAATTGAGGAAAGTATCTATACTTTCCTGGCTAGATAATTCAATATAATTTCTCTTGTTTGCTGTAATTGAAATTATTCCTGAAATCATTGCCCACATTGCAAATACAGTTGAGAAATCTTTTAGATCCTGTTTGAAGATCTTTTTTTCTTTACCTTCTTTTAGATAATCATAAATTAAGGCGTTAATTTTCTTACCAACTTCATAGCATTCTTTTTCTTCGCCTGTAAAGTCACTAAGATCACCGACAACTCTTATTTCCTTTTGTGTTAAGGCAAAATAGAAAGGATACTGCTGCTGATAATTGTATAAAGCCATACATAATGAAAAGAATCTTTCTTCAACACTCTTTTCTTTGTTTTGCATTTGTACACTAATGATCTCATACAGTGTATTCATACTTCTGAGAACTAGATAAGATACAAGCTGCTCTTTATCTGCAAAGTAGACATACAAAGTAGCCTTACTGTAGCCTGCAAGCTTAGCAATTTCATTCATTGATGTATTATCAATACCTTTAGATGAAAACAGTTCATTAGCTGCATTTGCTATTGCCTGTCTGTGAACAGTAGGCTCCTCTTTTTTTCTTCTGGCCATTAATCCTTTACTACCTCAATGTATTTATCAAGATTTCTACGCAGACGGTGGTTTTGTAAATATTTTTCTGCATAACCAACTCTTAATATCATATCAGTATCTGTCTGTTTGTTTAGAATTTTATTGATTCTGTTTATACTATCTTTATATTCAATAGGAGCACTTATTGGGTGAACCTCAACATTGTTGTCTGTCAGGAACATCCATAATTCCATAAGCTCCATTCCATGTATTACTTTAGATTTAAAGTCGTCTCCATAACTTTCGAGTAAAACAAAAGCCGGAGCGCTGTCTATCTGTTTGTTAATAATGCTGACAGTCTGTTTTGAAAATGTTTCAGTTAAAACAGTACTTGAGTTAACAAAAAGGTAATAGAAAAACTTTTTTAGTCCTCTCAAACCTAGCTGTTCGGCATTGAGTCCATCCTGTTTTTCTTTAGATTCATCATCTGAAAATCTCATATATGATGCAAGCTCTGCTACAGCCATTTTATCGTAGGACTGTCGTTTTACCGTATCTTTTATGAGAGTAGTTAGGTCGTTATAGGATTTATCCTTTTTTTGTACAAGAATAACATTATCTGATACAGCAGATAATTTAGTAACAAGATCTTTATCAAGCATCCTGTCTGTAAATATCTGCTTATCAGAATGTCTTTTAGTTAAAGAATTAAGAATAGCATGATTAATATCTCCTGTATTATCCTTTAAAAAAGTAAGTAAAACCTGTTTTGATTCTTCCTGTATGGTTGTGATTGTTTTGTAATTGAATGCTTTAAAAGCCATCTCTAATGCTTTTACATAGCATCCAATAGAGATGTAACTTTCCCTGTTTTCTTTATCGATGACTTTTAATGTTCTGGAGTCATCTAAAGTGATATAAATCGTATTGATGGATGGGTTTATTTTTACCTTCCACATCTGGGCATTATGGGAACTTGGGGCAAGGGATGCATAATACAGAACTTTTTGTATCTGATCATCAACGCCCTTGAGATTTTTGCTGGTTTTAGGGGTAAATTCTGATGCAATAAATTCAATATATGCAAGGAATGCACAAACTGCAGATATCAGAATTCCAGCTATAAGCAAAAGGTAATGATTTTTCATAGTGTCTTGAAATCTTTTTAATATAATTAAACCGTTGGTCTAATTATTCTTCAAAAGGGGGCGGTTGTCAATAAATAATTGTACCGCAAGTTCAATTATTTATTTAATTGATTGAATAATAAAAGAAAAAAGTTTAAAAATAATAAAGCCCCGATATGCTATGTGTCATATCGGGGCTTTTGAAGAAAAAGATGTGAATTTCTACTTTCTTGTGCCAGTTAGTAAGGCCCATCCGTCCTTATCTTTAACCTTGTTCATAATGAAGTCTTTTGAGTATGCCTCAATTACCTCATCTGCTTGCTCTGTCAGGATTCCAGAAAGTGCAAGTAATCCACCTGATGCTGTCAGATCTGCAATTACAGGCTCTAATTGTGCTAGAGGACCTGCAAGAATATTTGCTACAGTTATCTGTGATTTTGGAAGATCAAGTTTCTTGTCTGTACCCATGACAAGTTCTAATCTGTCATCGACATCATTTCTTTTTGCATTTTCTAAAGATGCCTGCAAAGCCTGCTCATCTATATCAACGCCCATGGCTTTTTTTGCACCAAGCTTTAATGCTGCAATAGCAAGAATACCTGAGCCACAGCCGTAATCTAAAACAAGCTTGTCTTTCAGATCAAGCGAATCAAGATAGCCAAGGCACAATGCAGTTGTTGGATGTGTACCTGTACCGAATGCAAGACCAGGATCAAGCATAACGACTACAGAGTTTTCTTCTTCAACCTTTAGCCATGATGGGCAGATCCATAAATGTGAACCAAATTTTAATGGCTTGAACTGATCCATCCAAGCTCTGATCCAGTTCTTATCCTCAAGATGTGTTGCTGCCATAGGAATATGATCGCCTAAAATTGCCTTTAATTTTGCAAGAATAGGTTCAGGATCGGTTCCCTTATCTAAAAGACCTGTAACCTCAGTGTTAGGCCATAAGCGTCTTTCACCAGGTTTTGGCTCTAGAATAGGAGAATCTTCAGCATCTGTATAGCTTACAGCCAGTGCACCTAACTGTTCTAACAGTTCTGCAACAGCATCAGAAAAGCTGTTTGTTGTTCTGATTTTGATCTGTATCCAGTCATTATTTTGTGTCACCTGTTTTCTCCTTTAGGGAATGGACATATTGTGAAATATTGAATTCTTTTGCGACCTCATTATCATCGCTAATATAATTTAGTTCATTAGCAATAATGTTTCTTATTCTAAGTTCGATGATATTCGCATCCTGTTTCAGGCTTAGTCTAATTTCATTCTTTGATCTTAAAAATCCGACTCTTCGCTTACCAAGAACAAGCAGGCCATGCTGAGATATTTTTGAAAAGTCTTTTACTTTTACGTATAGATCTTCACCAATCATCATAACTGACTGCAGATTGCTTCGTCCTCCTAGATTTTTAAGAAGACCGATAAGTAATAGCTCAGGAGAATCTATTTGATTGAGTTTGAATCCTGCAGTCTGGTTTCTGTATTTAAATTTTACTCTCAGATAATTGATCATACTGATTTTAGAGAGTACAGACTGAAAGACAACAGGAATAGCAATGGCAAAGAAAATAGCTGAAAAATCATGTACATGCATATTCATTAAAGCCATATTCCTAAAGATCATGTCAGGTATATAAAGCTGCTCAAAACCAGTTAATGCAGGGATCTGAAGATATAGACAGACAAAGAAAACAAAGATTGAACTTAATATAAGAACAAGCATTGTTCCTTGATAAAACATCAAGATGATTGCAAGTTCAAGGCTGATGCAGGTTCCATTTTTTGCTGTTATACAAGTTATTAGGGCAAGAAATAGCAAGAATAATCTTGAGAAACCGTCTTCAAATGCTGCTTTTGCAAAAATAACAGCAGGAAATGAAAACATGTTTACTAGAATAACACTATTAAGAATAGCATTAGTTGTCATGGATTCAGACTGCATTGAAGCTAAGTTGTTCAAAAGAGGACTGAATCCTAAAGTAAGCATTACTTCATAAATAGGTACGTAAATGCACGCTAGCATCGAGTCTACAAATACAGAAGTAAAAGTAATTACGATAGAGTGTTCGATATTTCTTACAAGAACAACAAATATGAGTAGCATCAGTGAAGGTGTAATGATGATACCTAATGCTTTTCTTAAAAGAGAGCCGAATTTTAATGTATCAACCTCTGCTTCTGCATCAGAATTTGGCAACAAGAAAAGAGCAGCCGACAGAGATGCTACTACCCAAGGTGTGGGTTGTGGAAATAAGGTAGGATAGAACGTGATACATACTGAACTAATCAGTACATAGTTAAAACCGATTGCAATAAGCTGATAAAAACGGTTTATACATGGAATAAGACAGGCTACAGCTATTGCGAAAAATCCAGGTAAAACATTTCTTGATAAAGTGAGAAGAATGGCTTGAAGATTATAGTTAAGCCCTGTAGGAATTCGTCTGTCAAAAGCAAAGGCTATTATTGCCAAAAGACCTAATGGTAATAGCAAAAAAAGAGCTCGTTGCTTATAGATATTCTGTTTCATTTCTGTCTCATTTGGATGTTTGCTCAATTTTAGCAAATTTATTAGGTAATCTGTAAAAATATAACGAGATTTGCTGTTTTTGAAGAACCTAAAAATAGAGTAAATCAGCACAGAATTTGCGCAAGAGAATATCTTTTTTGGAAAGATGTGTATTTTTTATGTGCAAAGTTAGCTGTCATCTACCCATTTTCTTGCATCTTGTAACTCATCTGTCGATACTTGAAACTGTAAATAAGAATAGGAGATTTAGTTATGGGTGCAATGTCCATCTGGCACTGGCTGATTTTACTTTTAGTTGTTGCATTAGTATTTGGAACATCAAAACTAAAAAACATAGGCAAAGATCTTGGTGGTGCTATTCAAGGTTTCAAAGAAGGAATGAAAGAATCATCTGATACTCAAAAAAACGATAAAAAAGATTCTATCGAGAATAAATAATGAGTTTTATCGGTCTTGATGAGATCATGATTGTTGTCGTGATTTCTCTTGTAATTTTAGGTCCTTCTAAAACATTTCAAGTTGCTTTCTATATAGGCTCTCTTTTTGGAAAAGCAAAAAATTATGCAGTTATGATTCAAAAAGAGCTTGGTCTTGAAGAGCAGAAAAAATCGATAAATAGTGTGGTTTCTGATTTTTCAGGAGCTTTAAAAGATCCTCTTGTATCAAAAGTTCCTGTCCATACAGATAAAAGAATGTGGACTGTCAAAAAAGAAGATTTTTCAGTGCAAAACCAAGACACTTCGCTTAAAGAAGATAAGTCTTCAAATGAAAATGATCTTTTAAAGAGACTTAATGATCTGGAAAAAGAGCTTGCCTCAATAAAAGCTGCGATAAATGAAGGACACGCAGAGGTCAGAGTTAAAAATGAGTGATAGGGCATCAGAACAACTTAAAAGCATGAGCATAACGGAGCATCTTTTAGAGTTCAGAAAAAGGCTTATGCTTATCATTGCAGGAATTGTTGTCTGTATAGCAGTACTGTCTCCATTTATGAAAGAGTTGTTTGATTATGCGTCAGCTCCTATTATGAGTATCCTTCCTGACAATTCGCAACTGCTTGCAGTAGGTGTTACAGCTCCTGTGATGGGACCACTTAAAGTACTTTTATTTTCTGCATTTTTTATTTCATTACCATATACCCTTTATCAGATTTGGGCATTTGTAGTTCCCGCCTTATATAAAAAAGAATACGATAAAAAAATCATATCGATCGCCATCACATAATTAGAGATGGTTAAATTCAATCAGCAGCAGGCCTGTCTGAGTGTTCTTTTACAACAAGTTTTATTTCAAAGTTAGTATTTGTTTCGCATATTTAGTGTGATCAAAAGATCACAGCCTATGAAAATTATGTGATCTATGGATCACAGATCAAGATTTTTCTTGCCATAAGAGCTGAATTCTGATCAAATACTGAAAGTTTCTGTTTTATTTATGGTGTCTTCAAATGGAATCAATGCAGGAGTTTAAGGAATTAGAGGAGTATGCCTTAGCGCACACTCGCTTTAATGCACCTTCAGACTCTGAAGATGATTTCATTGAGCAGTACGTAAAAGTCTTGAATAAGAGAGGTTACTACGAAGGTGACTATCTGTTTGATGAATACATGGACTACGTCTATAGAGCAAAGCAAAAGGTAGAAAGATTCATCAAAAAATGTCCTGAAAACTTTGCTGTAATGGCAATGAGACAGGATCTTTCAAGAAAATACTTTCAGTATGATGATAGAGATCCTGATTTTGTAGTCTATAACTCCGATGTAGTACTCATGGTAGTACTTTGGTCATCTTTATGCGGAAACAAAGACTGTAAAGAGCACGCACAGTTCTGGTTTGAGCATAATCCAATACTGCAGTACCTAATACCTGGAATGCCATCTCCAAGATGGATGATATCAGCAGAAACCATAAGATTCTTTCTGAAGATGATACCAGATGATGAGTTTTCATCGATGTTCAGGCAGTATTTTGGTGATATACGCATAAAGACAAAAGAGCTCTTAGATAACATTAAAGCCTCAATTGAAGATATGGATGAAAATCCTCTATCTGAGTATCGTCACCTTATAGGAGGTGACGGACAGGAGCTTAGAAGCTCGTATAGAAGAGGTGAATCAAGCCGCAAGAAAAAAGGAGCTCACAGGGTAAGTCTTTTTGACTGTGACAGTCGCTGTGTCATTGATTACACTCTTGTTAAGCAAAAGAACAGCGAAACACAGGCATTTATGGCTATGCTTGATAAATGTCACATCCATAATGATGACATCTTTTATGCTGATGCTCTGAACGCCAGAAGAGAGTTAATCGAGTTCCTTAATTCCCGCAACCTCGACTGGATATTCACTATCAAAAACAATTGTGGTAACAAAACTACAGTTGAAGCTATCAGCAATTTCCTTAATGAGAATAAGGATTGCGGTGAACACTTCCATTATGAGTTTTCTAAAAAGGAGAGCTCACGCATTGAGACAAGGTATTATGATATTGTTCCTGTGCAGAAGCTTGAAGGCTATCAGTTAAGCAGCATACATCCTAATACAGGAACTGTAATTAGAGTAAGAAAAATTGTAAGAGCACACTTAAGAGACGATAAGAAAAACTCTGTTGAAAGAAAGCCTTCAGAATCTGTGCTGTATTACATCTCAAGCCTTAGCTACACAGAAGATAACTGCAGACAGCTAGTTCATTCACTGAAGAAACGCTGGCTTCTTGAAACACAGCATAACATCTTAGACACTGTTCTGCTTCAGGATAATCAGCACTGCTGTGATGATAACCATTTAGCTTCACTTGTAGGTCTTAACAGTATGGTTATGAACGTTACAACATTTTGTAGATCGAAAATGTCACAAAGAGGTTTTAGTAACGTAGTACACCGCAATGCAAAGACTGCTGCAAGGGCTCCTCTTATTACCTACAAGAGAGTATTCTCTGTATTTGCTCTGCATCCTCTGCTTGCGATGCAGTATCTATGTGAATACTTTAGCACGTCTCCTGTCGAAGAATAATTCTCACATCCTCATTTGTAATCAGAAGTTTAATATTCTGAGGAAACAGTATTCCTGCAAATCTGAAAAACTAAAGTTATACACCTCAACTTTGAGATAAAATCAGTTGTAAAAGAGCACTTCATAAGGCTTGCTTATGAAATTGAAAAATAAACGGCTTTGTTCACCGATTTATGTGACAAAGATCGTTATCATTTGTTTGTCGTATTAAAAGAACATTTTGATTTTTAATTTATTTGAGTATAGGTTTTCATATGATACATCGTATACTGCTGACATTGCTTCTCTCTTTAGTGTTCGTATTTAATGTATCCTATGCAAGACCAGTTGTAAAAACTCCTGTAGGCTATATTGAAGGCAGAGAGA
>NZ_JBGVMC010000195.1:0-3709 GCF_045124615.1 Succinivibrio sp. | reverse complement strand
AAGGTGCTCAGAACTACCTGACGATTACATCCTTTCTCAGCACAGCAAGAAAACAAGGTATAGATGCATTTGTTGCTCTGACCTCTGCTTTTAATGGTAAGGCTGAGAAGATTATTTTAGGGGTAGGTTCTGAGTAGTTACGTTTTTTTTATAATAATTGTTTAGATATTTGATGACGTGAATGTCATTAAATATCTGCTTTAATTATATTTAAAAAACTAACAAAATTATTGACTTAAACAGTAGTCATTACTAATACATTCATTTATTTTTTAATTTTGTTGGTTGCAAAATAGGAAAAATAAGCCATTTTCTTACATAATGACTTGAAAAATAAGATAATTATGTACAGATGTACAAAACATGATTTTTTTTGATTTTAAGAAAATTTATTTCAATTATGTGATCAATGAAATATCTATTTTTGCATTTGATTGAACATTTATGCACAGTTAATGAAAAGCATATATAAGCCGTTTATTATAAAAACTGTAAAAGAATTTTTATATTTTGCTTTTAACTTATTGATTTAGAAATATAAAAAAAATAAAAAATTTTTTAATAAGTGTTGACACTCAATAAAAAATCAATATAATGACACACATCGGATGCGGGAATAGCTCAGTTGGTAGAGCATAACCTTGCCATGGTTAGGGTCGCGAGTTCGAACCTCGTTTCCCGCTCCAAATGATGAGAACAGTTAAGGCTGTTCTTTTTTTTTACCCTTTCTCTTGAAAAACATTACACACATCTACATATAAACTTATAGTTCTGTATTTGATTGTTCTTTAATGTATAATCAGCAAATTAGTTTTTTATCAACAGTTATATAAGTTTTAAAAATGTTTGTTACCACACTTGTTACAAAAATCATCGGCAGCTCAAATCAGAGAACTGTCCGCAAGCTTACTAAAATAGTAAAGACCATAAATTCATTAGAAGAAAAGTATTTATCTTTAAAAGACGAAGAGTTTCCTCAGTACACTCTTGATTTTAAGAGACGTATTTCTCAAGGAGAATCCCTTGAGTCAATGCTTCCTGAAGTATTCGCTATTGCAAGAGAAGCTGCAAAGCGTTCTTTAGGACTCCGTCCATTTGATGTTCAGTTAATGGGTGGCATTGTTTTAAATGCAAATAAGATTGCCGAAATGAAAACAGGTGAAGGTAAGACTTTAACTGCTTTATTGCCTTGCTATCTGAATGCTCTTGAAGGTAAGGGCGTTCATGTCGTTACAGTAAATGATTATCTTGCCCGCCGCGATAGCGAGTGGTCTAGACCATTCTATTCATTCCTGGGTATGACAGTGGGTGTAAATGTTCCTGGTATGTCTCCTGAGGAAAAGCGTGATGCCTACAATTGTGATGTAACCTATGGTACAAACAATGAATTCGGTTTTGACTATCTGCGCGACAATATGGCCTACACAAAAGAGCAGAAGGTTCAAAAAGAACTTAATTATGCTCTTGTTGATGAGGTTGACTCAGTATTAATTGATGAGGCAAGAACCCCTCTTATTATTTCAGGTGCTGCAGAAAATGCTGTTGGTCTGTACAATGCTGTTGATAAGCTGATTCCTGGTCTTATTTATCAGGAAAAGGAAGATACTGAAACCTATACAGGCGATGGCGACTATACCTTAGATCTTAAAGCAAAGCAGGCTTATTTGACAGAACGTGGTCAGATTAAGATTGAAGAGAATCTTGTTAAGGCTGGTCTTTTAAAAGAGGGTGACAAGCTGTTCTCATCAGAGAATATTACACTTTTACACCATGTAATGGCTGCTTTACGTGCTCATACTTTATTCAAGAAAGATGTAGATTATGTTGTAGAAAACGGCATGATCATGATTATTGATGAGCATACCGGCCGTAAGATGGAAGGCCGACGCTGGTCAGATGGTCTTCATCAGGCAATTGAGGCAAAAGAAGGTGTACAGGTAAATTCAGAAAACCAGACATTAGCATCTATTACTTTCCAGAATTATTTCCGTATGTACAAGAAGCTTGCTGGTATGACCGGTACAGCAGATACTGAGGCATATGAATTCCAGCAGATCTATGGTCTTCAGACAGTAGTTCTTCCTACAAACAGACCAATGATAAGAAAGGATGAAGCCGATCTTATCTACCTTAACGAAGAAGATAAGTACAATGCAATTGTTGAGGATATCAAAAAGACAATTGCAGCAGGAAGACCTGTACTGGTTGGTACAATTTCAATTGAGAACTCAGAGCGCCTATCCGATCTGTTAAAGAAAAAAGGAATTGCTCATCAGGTTTTAAATGCTAAGTTCCATGAAAAAGAAGCTTATATTGTTGCTCAGGCAGGTCGTCCTGGTACTGTAACAATTGCAACAAATATGGCAGGTCGTGGTACTGATATTATTCTTGGTGGTAATCTGCAGGCTGATATTGCATCATTAGGCGAGAATCCTACTAAAGAGCAGATTGATGAATGTAAGGCTCAGTGGCAGAAGCGTCATGATGAGGTTTTAGCTGCTGGTGGTCTTCACATTATCGGTTCTGAAAGACATGAATCAAGACGTATTGACAATCAGTTAAGAGGCCGTGCAGGTCGTCAGGGTGACCCTGGTTCATCAAGATTCTATCTGTCAATGGATGATAATCTGATGAAACTGTTTGGTTCAGAGAGATTAAAGAACTTCATGAAGAGAATGGGTATGACTGATGGTCAGCCATTAGAGCATAAGTTCATCACAAGAGCTATTGAATCAGCACAGAGAAAAGTTGAGACAAGAAACTTTGATATCCGTAAGAGTCTGATTGAATATGATGATGTAGCAAACGAGCAGAGAAAGGTTATCTATGAGGAGAGAAATTCCCTTTTAGATGGTCAGGATATCTCTGATACTATTCACAATATTTTTGAGGATGTTCTTGATTCAACTGTTTCTGAATTCATTAAACCTAATTCTCTTGCAGAGACTTGGGATACTGAAGGTTTAACAAATAAGTTAAAGTCTGTATTCGACATTGATGCACCAGTTGCTAAGTGGCTTGAAGAGGATGAAAAGCTTGTTGAAAACGACGTAAGAGAAAAGATTATTGCTCTTGGCCATGAGCTTTATAAGGAAAAGTGCCAGACAATCGGTGAAGAAAATCAGAAGAATCTTGAAAAGCAGATTATGCTTCAGTGCATTGATACCTTGTGGAAAGAGCACTTAGCTGCAATGGATTATATGCGTCAGGGTATCGGTCTTCAGGGCTATGCTCAGAAGAATCCTAAGAATGAATACAAGATCCAGTCATTCAATCTGTTTTCAAAGATGCTTGATAATCTAAAGCTGCAGGTAGTTTCAATTCTATGCAGAATTCAGGTACGCGTACGTACACCTGAGGAGATTGAGCAGGTAAAGCAGGCTCAAGAACAGCAAGCTTTAGAACAGAAGATGAGAGAAGAAGCTAAACAGTATGCAAATATGCATATTGGAAGAAATGATCCTTGCCCTTGTGGTTCTGGAAAGAAATTTAAAGTATGTCATGGAAGATTCATTTAATGATCTTTAATTAGGACATTAAGGCCAGAAACGTTTTGTTTCTGGCCTAATTTTTTGCACAATTCGATATATATGCGATTTTCAAAAAAATAAAGAAAAAAAACTCACTTAATTCTTTCTTATTGAAAGTATTTATTTTGAAAAAAAACAAATTTTTTCTTGACTGAATACCTTGTATATGATTTAATACA
>NZ_JBGVMC010000194.1:0-1296 GCF_045124615.1 Succinivibrio sp. | reverse complement strand
TTAATCTATGTCAAATAATTTTTTAAAGTTTTTTTAACTTTTTTTAACACCACTTAAGACAATCGCTTATATAAGCGATTTTTATTCTTCTCTCTTGTGAGTGCAATTTTAAGTTTAGGACAGATTTTCTAAAATGCAAATTTTTAAAATTTTTTTTCTTAGCTTTTACAAGACTGAACAAATGCTTTAACGATTCTTTTAGAGTTCTCATCCACATCATACAAAAACTCTGGATGCCACTGCACTCCTAATAAAAATTTATGTTTATCACTGAATACAGCTTCAATTAAATTATCTTCTGAAATAGCAGCAATTTTAAGCTCTGCTCCAAGAGCTTTTATCGCCTGATGATGATAACTATTAACTTGTATTTTATCTTTGCCAAGTATCGTTTCTAGTAATGACTTATCTGAGATACTTACCTCATGCACAGCTCTATCATATGGAGAGTGCATGTGATGCTCTGTATTACTCTTATGTTCAGATGGTAGATCCTGATACAAGGTGCCACCATAATATACATTCATCAGTTGAACTCCTCTGCAAATACCAAGCACAGACTTATCTAGCTCTATTGCTCTTTTAAGTAAATATAGATCCATATGATCTCTAATGTGATTTATCTCACCACACTTAGAACTCTTATCTTCATGGTACAAAGCAGGATCAATATCATGACCACCAGTAAGCAAAATACCATCACAAAACTTTAGCAATTTTTCTAAAACTTTTTGATCTTCTGTGTATGGAAGAATAAAAGGACAAGCACCTTCCTTTTCTAGCATTGTTTGATATTGAGTAAGCATCCAGATACTTTGCTTGTCATCATCATACAAAGGGCAAATGCCAATAATAGGATTCATCATCACCTCCATTTGATTTTTCTAAAGCTTAAGTTAGAGCTCTTACAGTGTCAAAAAACGTGCTATTTTGATGCAATGTGCTTCATTTAGATATATATTTAGGAGAGCTATTACAAAGAGAGATTTACTTATGATTTTTAGTCAAGACGGTTTTAGAGAATTTTATAGAAACTTTTGTGTTATCCCTTTAGATGAAAATCTTAAAGAGACTGTTAAAGAATTTCCTAATGCAGAAAATGCAAAGTATATTTTAGCTTTTGGCTACATTGATAGGGAATGTGGCTTTACTTTTGAAGTGATTGCCTGTGCTCACAAAGAAAACGATTTATACTGCTTTGAAGATACTAATCCTAGAGACAGCGTAAAGATAAGATTATCAAAAGAGCTTGCAAATGCAGATCTTGATATTATCGATGATGAAGATGGTGAACTA
>NZ_JBGVMC010000193.1:0-7143 GCF_045124615.1 Succinivibrio sp. | reverse complement strand
TCCAAACCTTGAAATAAGAGAATGCTTTATACAAAATATCAATGCTCACTTTGATGCAGTAGTAAATCAAGGAGAGAATAAGGCAAAGCTTATAGCAAAAGCTCTGTTTGAAGGTGATAGTGAAAGTGCATCAGATAACATCTTTGACCTTTTAAAGTCATATGTATCAATAAGAGATTTTGCAACAAAGGCAAAGAAAGAGAACTTCTATCATGGATTCTTATCAGGAGTATTTACAAACTGTTCTAACTTCATTACAGACTTTAAATCAAACAGTGAATCAGGTGATGGCTATGCAGATTTAATATTCATGGATAAAAGAAGGAAGAACGTAGTTATCCTTGAGATAAAAGTATCAAAAAGTGATGATGATTTTGAACAGGACACAAATGATGCTCTTTTACAGATAGAAAAGAAAAAGTATTACGAGCCATTATTAAAAAAAGTCAACATAGAAACAATCTATTGTTATGGCATCAGTTTCTATAACAAACAGTGCTATCTTTTAAGTAGAAAGGTTAAGTAAAAATCGATTTTTTTGCAGAATATAAATAATATTTACTGGAGATAAAAGTGTCATTAAAACTAGCAATATACGGTTACGATACAGACATTGGTAAACTTGTTTTAGAAACAATTGATGAACAGAATTTTGAACTTGATGATCTTTTTCCTCTAACACCTTTAAGCGGTGAATATGATGCAGTGAGCGTACGTGGTCAGAACTACTTTGTTCAGGCAGTTGATGAATTTGATTTTTCAAAGGCAGATGTTGCCTTATTCTTATCAACAAAAGATGAATCAGAACGTCTTGTATTAAAGGCAAAAGAAAAAGGTTGTGTAGTTGTTGACAACAGCCATCTGTTTTCAGGTGATAAGAATACCTGCACCATTGTTCCTCAGATCAATGATTATGATGTAAAAAAAGCAATAGAGAATAAACTTGTAATTCCAGCTCTTGCTCCATCCGTTGAGCTTATTCTTGCACTTAGTGTTCTTCATGATGAGTTCGGCGTTGACAAGGCCAACGCAACAGCTCTTGAATCAGTATCCGAGTTTGGTCAGCTAGGAACACAGACTCTTGCTCATGAGTCAACTCTTCTTTTAAATGGTATGGCATCAGATCACCTTGGATTTAAAGCACAGCTTGCATTCAATCTTCATTCGCATATTGGTGAAGTTCTTGATACAAACTTTACAGATCATGAAAGTACCATTATTTCTGAGACACAAAGAGTTTTAGGAAAGTTTACAAGAGGTTTGAATGTTACATCTGTTCTTGTTCCTGTGTTCTATGGCCATACAATGGTTGTAAATGTTGATCTTGAACAGTCAGCAACTTTAAGTGATGTTCAAAAGGCATTTGCAGACTCTGAATATACAGAGCTTTGTGAAAATGACAGACTTTTATCTCCTGTTGAAGATGCAATCAACCAGAGAAAAGTTCTTGTAAGCAGAGTAAGACAGACAGAAGGTTCAAAAAAATCATTCAGTTTTGAACTGATGATGGATAATTCACGTTTTGGTGAAGCAATCAGTCTTGTTGAAATTATTAAACTTATTGCTAAAAATAATTAATCTTGCACGATTTATGCATGAATATTTTCAAAATGCGATCTAGCTTAATTTTGACGATCGCAATTTTGGTAAAATACAAATATGCATTATAGGGGTAATAATCGATGCATTGGTTAAAAAAGAACAGCTTGGTAACGGCTTTATGTTTACTGTTTCCTCTGTGCGCCTTAAGTGCCGATGAGGATGGTACATTCACTATTACAATTCAGGGGCCTGAAACAGAGCAGGTTGCACCTGTAAATCAAACAAGACGTGCTGCCACACCAAGGCGTAGACAGACTGCCACAACTCAGACTCCTGCAGCTGCTGCACAGCAAAGAGCAACAGCTACAGTTTCGCCTAATACAAGAAGAACTGTTCAAAGAGTGCAAAATTTGCCTGCTTCAACCCCTAATCAGGCAAATGCAGCCCCTTTTAGCAACCAAACTACCAATGCAACAACTAATGCTCCTGTAAATTACAGATCATATGCAATCAAATCAGGTGACACTATCTGGTCTATTGCTTCCTCATTCATTCCTGAGGATAAGTCTGTTAATGAATTCCAGATTATTGCCTCCATTTACAGAAATAATCCTAATGCATTTGCAAATTCAAACGTCAATAATTTGTTAAAAACCACCATCAAAGTTCCTGATTCAGCAGAAATTGCACGTGAGGATGAAAAGGTTGGTGGCAGACTTTTAAAGCAGGGCTCTCTTGTGATGCCTCCTTTAAAAGCAAGAATTGCTGCAACTGTTCAGAATACTAATTTACACAATCAGTATGTAAGTGCAGAAAAGCGCCCTGATGATTCACAGAATGAGGCAACACTCTTATCTGGCAAGGATCTGAACAAAAACGATGTTTCAGGAGATGAGGATATTCCTTCCTATACTGCAATGGAAGCAAAAGTAAAAGAGCTTCAGGAAAAGAAGGAACAAGAAGAGCTCAATCGCGTTATTCCTGTTGATGGCGCAAAACAGGATCAGGTAAAACAGGATTCAATTGACAAACTGCAGTTTGCCGGCGGTTCAAATGATATTGATGGCACAAAGCAAAAAACTGTAAAAGAGCAGGTTGAAAATCCTCCTGTCATTATTCAGATTCCAGATGGACATCAGCAGTCTTTAGATGTTGATGCAATCAAAATCATGTTAGAGGGCAACAAGACAGCTCTTGAAGAGAAGACCAAAGCTATTGAAGCACAGATGGCTGAGGTTATGGACAGAGTTAAAAAGACTTCAGCTGCAACTGCAAAGACAGCAGCTGACAGTGTTGCAACTTTAGCAAATCAGTATGATCACATCATTGCAAATATTCAGCAGGATCTGATTGAAATCAAGGGAAATCTTACCAAGTTATCTCAGGACAATGAAAGGATCAGAGAAATGGTTCTTGCAAATGATGAGAAACTTGAAGATATGATGCTTCAGATTTCAAATTATACAGTTAATGCCTCAGACTCAGGTGTTGATCTTAACCGTCCAATCATGTTCATTCTGTTTGGTACAGGTCTTTTATCACTGGTTCTTCTGATTATCTTCTTTATCTTCAAGAAGCAGAACAGAGATAGAGCCTATACACTTGGTGACGATTTTGATGTTGAGGATTCAAGCTCTGAAAATATGCTCTTAACTGATGAGAACAGTGTCTTTGAGTTTGATGCTCCTCTTGAAGATTCTGATGATGAACCAATAGAAGAGCAAAAACAGTCAACTGAAAATGCTAATGCTATAGATGCACCATCAGATAATGTAAAACAATCTGATCTTCAGTCTCAAGAGGTAGAAAATACAGACAGTTCTCAAAGCGGTGAGGATAATGCACAAAAAGCCTGGGATGAGGCTGCTAACACTGATGCTGCTGAAGAAAACAAGAACAGTAAAGATGTTATGGACGACTGGTCTCAGGCTTTATCTGAGCAGCATAATGCTGAACAGTCAACCGTTGATGTTGATAATGGCTCATCAGACATGGCAGACTGGAATGAAGCTTTAAAGGAGCAGGCTGCTGATAAGACTGACGATTCTCAAATATCAGATGGCAATGATTTGTCAGCATGGGATGAAGCTTTAAAAGAACAGTCAGGTGAAAAGGATAATACAGGTGAATCTGATAACTCTTCTGATATGTCAGCCTGGGATGAGGCTTTAAAGGAGCAATCTGCTCAAAGTTCTGATGATTCAGCAGATGATGTATCTTCTGATGCAGAAGGTGAGTCAAATGATGCTATTGAAAATGAATCAGTTGAAGCTGTTGAGCCATCAGCAGATCTTGCCGCATGGGATGAGGCTGTAAATTCACCAAAATCAGATGCATCTGATGATAAGTTCAGTGAGGATAGAGTAATTCCTGATGAAACAGAGAATCTTGATAGTCTGTTCCCGGATGAAAATAATAAATCACGTTCTTCAAATCCACATGAAAATGTGAAACTTAATGAAAATATGACTGAAGCTGATGCAATTGCAGCCGCTATGGCAAGTGCTATGAATGCACAGTCTTTAGATGATACAAAGTCTCCTGATCTTTCAAATGCTCATGATGAGAATGAAGAAAATACTGAACAGACTGAGACTGATGCAGATACTACAAATCAGGAAAATGCAGATATAGCAGATATTGAAGATGTAGCTGATGAGTCTAATGCAGATATAGCAGATATTGAAGATATAGCTGATGAGTCTAATACAGATATAGATGTGAATGAGCAAATTGAAAATACTGTTACAGAAAATACTGACTCAATAACTGATAATTCTGATTCACAGATAGATGAGCTTAATGAAGCTTTAGCAGATTCTAATTCAGCTGATAATTCAGAGAATTTATCAGAAGATAATTCAGAAGATTTATCAGATGAGGAAAAATCTTTACTGGATTCACTCAATAAGGCAGATACTACCGATAAGAGTGTTATCCCATCAGAAGATGAAGCTGTACAGATTGCAAAGACAGAAGTTCTGACAAATGCTCAGCATGATGCATCTTTGGGTATTGGATCAAATGTTGATACTGTTCTTGATGACGATCTTGATCTTGAGTCACTGCTTGATGAAGATTCAAATGATGATAACAGTCAATCTGACGCATCAATTGAGAATGCAAAGATAGATACTGATAATTCATTAATTCAGGAAGAAGCAACTGAAGATACTCAGGTTGTAACTGATGATACAGATCAAGATTTAGTTTCAGATACGGAAAATGAAGATATATCTGAGTCTGTAAGTGAAGATGCTACAGATGATATTGCATCTTCAGATGAGAATTTATCAAAAATTGACAGTGCTGATACTCAGGTTACAGATGAAGCTCAAATCAGCGAAGATAATGATGATACAAAGACTGTATCATGGAATGTTCCTGAAGATGAGGATGAAATCGTTGAAAATGAAATGAATCATTCAGTCAGCGAGTCTGATTCATCTAAGAGTGTCGAAGAATTAGAATCTTCTGAAAATGATGAGACATCTGATAGTGAACTTCAAAGCTCTAAGGAGGATTTACAGGAGCTTGAGGCTCGTATCGGATCAGCAGGCTCAATGTACGATCCTGAGGCGGACAATGACATTATGAATATGTTAAGTAATGCATCTTCAGATGAGACTGCAGCATCAGATGATTCATTCAGTTCTGATGATATTACCAATATGCTTCAGAGTGCATCAAAGAGCACACCAGATATTTCTAGCAGAATAAATGAGATTAAGTCATCTGTAGAAACTGATGAGAAGATTAATGAAAATACAAATCAGGATAATGTCCTTGAACAGGTATTTGACAGAATCGGTCCTATCACTGCCATTGATGAAGAGCCTTTTGAAAATGATATAAGTGCACCATCAAAAGAGCTGACAGCAAAGGAGCATCAGTATTATGTTGATGAGCTCAATCTAGCTAGACTTTATTTTGAGACTGGCGACACTGAAGAGGCCATCAAGATCATTGATGATGTCAAGGAGCATGGAAGCGACGATCTCAAGCAGGAGGCTTTAAAGATAATTGAGTCTTATGGTAACTAAAGAAGAATATTTAGGTCTTGACAGTTCAAATCTTGTTAAATTTCACAATCCAGGCTCAAGCCTGGAATTTCTTGCAGAAGCATCATCCTTAAAGGCTCTAAAAGCTCTTATCGATGATGCTTCTTTGCATGGATTTGACCTGTGCGTTGCATCAGCATACAGAAGTTTTGACAGACAGTTTGCAATTGTAAATGACAAATTCATTGGTAAAAGAGCAGTTCTTGATGAAAATGAACAGCTGCTAGATATATCAGTGCTGTCAGATGAAAAAAAGGTTTTGGCAATATTAAGATTCAGCGCTGTACCTGGTTTTTCAAGACATCATTTTGGAACTGACTTTGATATATATGCAAAAAACTGTCTAAAAGACGGTGATAAGCTTTTGCTTACTGCAAATGAATATGAAAAGGGCAGTTACTTTTATGAGTTTGGACTGTATCTTGAAAAAAGTCTTGAAAAATTTGGCTTTTCAAGACCTTTTAGCAAAAGAGATCTGTTTGGATATGAACCTTGGCATATCTCATATGAAAAAAGTGCAATGAAAGTTATTCAGAGCTTTGATATAAATGCTGCGATAGCTTATCTTGAAAGTTTTGATGAACCATGGGTTAAATATGCTGTTGAATATGTAAAGGAGCATAAAGACAGAATTTTTGGTGAGATTTATGGAAGATAAGATTTTAAATACTGTTATCATTGGATCGGGACCTGCAGGTTACACAGCTGCAATATACTGCTCAAGAGCTATGCTAAATCCTGTACTTATAACAGGTGCAGACTTTGGCGGACAGCTTGCAACTACACCTGAAATTGAGAACTGGCCTGGCCGTTCAGACAGTCCTGATGGTGCAAGTTTAATGGATTCACTCTTCAATCATGCAAAAAAGCTAGGTACACAGTTTGTTTATGATACTGTTGTCTCCTGCTCATTAAAAGGTGAGATCAAGACACTTACATTATCATCAGGTGAACAATTACAGTGTAAAAGTGTAATTATCTGTACCGGTGCAAAGGCAAAATATCTTGAGTGCAAAAATGAAGATCTGTACAAAGGTCATGGAGTATCAGCATGTGCTACATGTGATGGTTTCTTTTTTAGAAACAAAACAGTAGCAGTTGTAGGTGGCGGCTCAGCTGCATTTACAGAGGCTTTGTATCTGTCTTCACTTTGCAAAAAGGTCTATCTTATCCACAGAAGAGACTCATTTAGAGCAGAAAAGGCTCTTGTTGATAAGTTAAAAGCTTTGACAGATAAGAATGTACAGTTTATTTTAAATGCAAAAGTTGATGAGTATACTGGTGATGGTAGTATATTAAAAGGTGTCATCCTAGATGTTGAAGGAACAAGACAGGAGCTTACTCTTGATGGTGTTTTTGTGGCTGTAGGACATAAGGCATCTACAGAGATCTTCAAAGATGATCTTGAACTTGAAAACGGCATTATAAAAACAGGTTTTACCTCTGCAACATCTACTTCATGCCATGGCGTATTTGCTGCAGGCGACTGCGCCGATGACACATACCGTCAGGCTATTACATCAGCTGGTACTGGCTGTAT
>NZ_JBGVMC010000192.1:0-6568 GCF_045124615.1 Succinivibrio sp. | reverse complement strand
CCTGATCGTTAGTTTTTCCGGATGCTTTTGACATGAACTTGTCACCAGAACGATATGACATAGAAAGTGCGTCAACATCGCTTCCAGATGCAGCTCTTACCCACCCCATCTTTGAAAGAATTACTGTGACAGGAGTACTTGGAATAAAATCATCCTCACTCATTGCCTGAGCAGCTACATTCTCTACGAGGTGACAACGTCTTTCATCTCCGTAAAGTTTGGTATCAGATTGAATTTCCTTCTTAATGAAAGTATGAAGCTTTGCCTCAGAGCCTAGCAGTGTTTCTAGTTTTTGCTTTTCTTCAGCAAGTTTCTCCTGCTCTGCCTTGATTTTCATTTCCTCAAGTCTTGCAAGCTGTCTTAACTTGGTTTCAAGAATATACTCTGCCTGAACCTCCGTAAGACTAAAACGCTCCATAAGTTTTTTCTTTGGCTCATCTTCTTTTCTGATTATCTCGATTACTTCATCAAGATTCAAAAATGCAATGAGCAGACCATCTAACAGGTGCAGACGCTTATTTACAGCCTGAAGTCTGTTATCAAGTCTACGTCTTACAGATTCAACTCTGAATTCAAGCCACTCTTTTAAAATAGTTTTAAGATCCTTAACAGCAGGCTTTCCATCAAGTCCTAGAATATTCAGATTTACTCTGTATGTCTTTTCAAGATCTGTTACAGCAAACAGATGCTCCATAAGAGCATTGATATCTACTCTCTTTGATCTTGGAGTGATAATTAGTCTGCATGGATTATTAAAATCTGATACATTCTTAATATCAGATACAAGTGGTAACTTCTTCTTGTTCATTAGATCTGCAATCTGTTTTTCAATTGCACCACCACCGACCTGATAAGGAAGAGCTGTTATGATAATCTCATCTTTTTCAACCTTGTATACGGCTCTTACTCTTACTGTTCCTTTTCCTGTTTCATAAATCTTCTCAAGCTCATGTCTTGAATTTGAAATCTCGCAGCCTGATGGATAATCAGGAGCAGGAACGAACTCCATCAGATCTTTGACTGAACAGTCTGGATGATCAAGAAGATATACAGCAGCTTTTGCAACCTCAGTAAGATTATGAGGAGGGATATCAGTTGCCATACCCACAGCAATACCTGTAGTTCCATTCAGTAGAATATTTGGTAATCTTGCAGGCAGATATTTAGGCTCATCAACTGTTCCATCAAAATTTGGAACCCAATCAACACAGCCTGTATTGATATCCTGCAAAATTGCATCTGAATATGGAGCTAATCTTGCCTCAGTATAACGGAATGCCGCAAATGATTTTGGATCTTCAACATCACCCCAGTTACCCTGACCATCTACTAGAGGATATCTGTAGGAGAAAGGCTGAGCCATAAGAACCATTGCCTCATAACATGCAGCATCTCCATGAGGATGATATTTACCGATAACCTCACCAACGGTTCTTGCTGATTTTACATGCTTAGATTTAGGAGTGATTCCAAGCTTATGCATTGCATAAACAATTCTTCTTTGAACTGGCTTCATGCCATCACACACTGAAGGGAGAGCTCTATCTGTAATTACACTCATCGAATAATTCAGATATGCACTTTCAGCAAAAGATGACAATGGCAGTAATTCCACACCATCTAAGCTTAAATTCTTATCTTGATTTTGATCTGACATTGATTTTTTCTCGCAAAATCTTTGTACAATGCGTTACAATTTTATATATAAAGCTATTATAACAAATATATTTTTTCTTTTTTCTCAAGAAACAGTAACTTCTGATGAACAACAAGCTTTTTTATAGACTTTTGACAGTGCTGTCGATTTTTGTATCAAGTGTAGCATCTGCTGATACCTTCAAGAATCTTCCTGCACACCTTCTTACAAAGGCTATCAGTACTGATGTAGTCTATGATGAGGATTTTGACTACTCAAAACTCAAAAAGACACATGATTTGATTTTTTCCTATCAAGAAAGTGTACCTGTACAGGTTACACCAAAAGCAAAGGTTGTTGACCATGTTGTTGTATACAAAGCTGCACATAAAATGGTTCTTTTAAAAGACAATGAGACTGTCTGTTCATTCTGGATTGCTCTATCAAACAAGCCACAGGGTAAAAAGCAGTTTGAAGGAGATAAAAGAACACCTGAGGGTACATACACTCTTGATTATGTAAAAACAAAATCATACTTCTACAAGGCAATGCATATATCCTATCCAAATATGGAAGATAGAGCTTTTGCAAAGTCTCAAGGAAGAAAGCCAGGTGGAATGATTATGGTTCATGGACAGCCACCTTCAAAAGGAGAATACCATGAGTCAGTACAAAGAACAGACTGGACTGACGGATGTATTGCTCTACTCAATCCTGATATAGATAAGTTCCTATCACTTGTAGATGTTGGAACTCCTATAACAATCCATCCATAACAGTCTTTTAATCTTCAGGGAACCAGGCAACAGAAGTTTCGTTTGTGGAATCGTCTATTGAAAAGACGATATCCGCAACATGCTTTGAATATTCCTCATCAAGATCGTCTGTCATCAAGAATACTTGAGCTACGGCAAGAGAATCTTTAAATTCCATCATAGATGCAGAGATTTCATCAGATTCTGATACGCTCTTGAACATTAAGCCTATATTCTTGAATCCATCCTGCTCATAAAGAGCTCTGAGTCGATTGTATGAATCTTCATCAGTTTCAATTAAAGACTCTTCAGCTAGAGTAATATACAAATCTACAACTTTGTTTTGCAATGCTTCAAACTGTGCATCATCAAGAGCTTCTATTTTCTGCTCAATCATACAATCTCTCCTGAGGTACTAAAAGAGCCCCCACTTACATGATGAAGAGTATTTAAACAGCCAGGAACAAAAGACTGAGACTCATCATCAAAAAGCTCTTCTTTAACGTATACGTTCAAAACCTTGCAAAGGCAGATACCCTTATCTTTTAAAAGCTCAGGATCGGTAAGCTCACATTCAAAATATGCATTAGCATCTTTTAGAGTCTTAAATCCTAACTTTAAAGATTTCTCAAAAGGTAAATTAAAGTGCTCAAATTTATCTCCACTCTCGGAGCCATGAACTGAGCCTAGTTTTAATGCGATATCTTTTTGATCCTTTGATGGAAGTGCAACAACAAGTTTGCTTCCGTCTTTTAGATTTGCTGTTGTTGTATGTCCAAGATCCAGAACTAGTAAAAGCATATCAGTATCATAAGGGCATGACCATGCTGCAGTCATAATATTATCAGTACCCTGCTTGTTTTTAGTTGAAATGCAAACTAATGGTCCACCTGTAAAAACTCTATATGCAAGTTTTGTATCTAGATTCTTGTACATAACAATCTCCTATTAGGATTTCTAGTAATTCAGTTATATGCAATCAAAATGTAATTTAATCAATTGTTACACAAAAATGGCATGGACAACACATTTATATAAAAAAATATATTTCTTGTCTTAAGTGATTAAAAAGAATAGAGTTTTTTTAGCAGACTTTGTTTTGTTTAACTTAGAAAAGGAAATATTATGAACTACAAAACAGTGTTAGTAACAGGCGCTTCTGCTGGTTTTGGTCTTGCTACTGCTAAGCTACTTGCAAATAACGGTTATAAGGTAATTGCTCTTGCACGTCGTGAAGATAAGCTAAAAGAACTTTCTTCATTATCTGATAATATCTATCCTGTAGTAATGGATGTTACTGATGCTAAAGCTGTTCAAACTCTTGTTTCATCTTTACCTGATGAGTTCAAGGATATAGATGTAATCGTTAATAATGCAGGTCTTGCCTTAGGCGTAGAAAAAGCTCAAGAATGCTCTCTTGAAAAATGGAAGACCATGGTAGACACAAATGTTCTAGGCGTTTTGAATGTTACTCATACTATTCTTCCTTCACTAGTAAAAAAGAATAAAGGATTTATTATTAATCTTGGCTCAACCGCAGGCTCTTGGCCATATGTTGGTGGCAATGTTTATGGCGCAACCAAGGCCTTTGTAGAACAGTTTTCAAGAAATTTAAGAACTGATGTTCAAGGTACTGCTATCAAGGTTACTGTAATTAAACCAGGTCTTTGCTCTGACACAGAGTTCTCATACGTTCGTTTAAATGGTGATGAAAAGAAAGTTAACGATCTTTATTCAGGAACAAAATCAATTCTTCCAGAGGACATTGCAAATACCATTCTATGGCTTTTAAACAACCCAGCTCATGTAAATGTAAATGAAATTGAAATGATGCCAGTTTGCCAGGCTTATGGTGGATTGAAAGTTGTAAAAGATCTTGATTTTACAGAGAAAAAATAAATATTAAAAACCTGCCAAATCTGGAAGGTTCTTTATACTGGCTCGATATTTAAGATCCTGATTTCCAGTCTCTCTGATCTCATGTAATGACTTACGCTTACATTGTAGACAACCCTAACCAGTGTATTTTCAGTTATCTGTTTTTCGTTTGCAGTTGCTCTTAGTTTTATCGCTCTCATGGTTGATCCATCTTCACCTCTTAATACAAAACGAAGATGACGTGAAGCAACTAAGGAAACATCTTCAACAGTAAATATTCCATCAAAGCATGGTTCTTCAAAGCCATTTCCCCATGGGCCAAAGGCTTCTAAGTCTCTTGCAAAAGCAAGATTCTGATAGTTTGAAGGTAACTCTCCATCAGATATGATTTCATCTTCAGTTGGATTACCAAGACATTCTTTTGCAATTTCATTGAACATTTGTCTGAAGGTATCTAAAGAGTCTTTTCTTATGGAGGCGCCTGCAGCCATTGCATGTCCACCATAACGGGACAATAGATTTGGACACTTCTCATCCATGGCTTTTAGAATTTTTACCATACTAAAGCCAGGAACTGAACGTGCTGAACCAAGAAGCTCTTCACCATCACCAGAGAACACAAATGTTGGAACAGAGAACATTTCCTTGATTCTGCTTGCGATAAGGCCACCAAGACCTACAAGCCAGTTTGGTCTGTAAAGAACAATTGCACAGTTGCCTTTCTGAGATTGAGCATCTTCAGTAGCTTCTTTTAAAAATACGCGCTCATAATCGCCTCTGCGCTTATTGCACATATCAAGCTCACGAGCTATCGCCATAGCCTCATGCTCATCATCTGTAAGCATTAGTGAAACAGCTGGATTATTTTCAAGCTTTATTCTGCCAGGTGCATTAAGTCTTGGACATAAATCAAATGCTATGCTTGTTGCATTGATTCCTTCAAGATTAACTTTGCATGATGAGGCAAGAGCCTTAATACCTACAAGACACTCACCATTTTTAATTCTGTTAAATCCGTATTTGACAAGTTTTCGATTATTGCTGTCAAGAACCATAACATCACCAATGGTTCCTAAGGAAACAAGATCTAAAAACCTTCCGATTCTTGGAATATAACCAAGAGAATTATAAAAACCTTTGTCTCGAAGAATTGCTCTTGTGGCTACAAGAACATAGAAAAGAACACCTGCGCCACAAAGATTCTTTGATGGGAATGTATCACCTTTTCTTTTTGGATCAACGATAGCATCTGCAAGAGGAAGTTCTTCAGGAACTTCATGATGATCAGTAATTACTACCTTTAAACCTCTGCTTTTTGCATATTCAATGGATTCTTTACATGACACCCCGTTATCTACGGTAACAATAAGTTTGATACCATCTTCAAGAGCAGCATCAACAGCTGTTTTGCTGATACCATATCCGCCTTCATAACGAGATGGGACAAAATAGGATACTTTCTTAGCACCTAAATCATAAAGACCTCTTACACCTAAAGCTGTACCTGTTATACCGTCCACATCATAGTCTCCGGCAACTAGTATTCCTTCACCGTTTTCAATTGATGTGGCAATGATTGAACTGGCTTTATCGATATCTAAAAGATCTTTGTAGTGATGGATATCTGAAAGAGAACAGTTAACATCGCTCTCTGTTTTAAGACCGCGTCTGGCAAGGATCTGACGCAAAATAGGATCTGATATCAGCTCTTCAAGCTGAGAGTCATCTACATATTCACGTCTAATAATCTTCACGGTATATCCAGCACTTTGTTAACTATATTGAAATATTATATGGAGTATTTATGTTAAATAAAAGTGCACAGACAAAGATTAGTTATATATTGTGAACAATCCTTGTGAATATTCATTTTTCACTTAGGTCAAAATAAATAAAACCAAAAGTTTCATCAAGAAACGATGATAATAATCTTCAGTTTCCGCTATAGATAGATTCTTTTTACGCCACACCATAGGTGTTACAGCTGTTACGACATGTGTAACACATCTAAATAAAACTTTTATTTCAGTTTCTTTCCTACAACAACACATTCCTTTTTACAAAAGCATATGCCATATGTATTAACTGTTTTAATGTCATTTCTTTTGATATACGGATTGGCATACTTCTTTTGGATTATCTGTTCAATGGCTGCCTGTGCTATTAAAACCTTATCCTCATTTTCATCCTGAGTCTGCTTCAGTTCCAGAATTACAATTCCACCTCTGCTTCTGCCAGACTTTATGACCAAATCTATATAGCCGTTTCCAGACTCAAAATTGGATTTCTGTTCTTCTAT
>NZ_JBGVMC010000191.1:0-11840 GCF_045124615.1 Succinivibrio sp. | reverse complement strand
AGTTCTTTAAGATCTGCTCTAAACCTAAGAACTTTAATACGCCCTCATTTACAGTTGGGTGTAAACGGATACCACCCTTGTAAGGACCGATTGCAGAGTTGAACTGTACACGGTAACCCTTGTTAACCTGAACTTCACCCTTGTCATCAACCCACTCAACGCGGAAAGAGATAGTTCTCTCAGGCTCAACCATACGCTCTAAGATCTTGTACTTCTCGTACTTAGGCTCTTTAGCAACTACTGGCTCTAAAGTTGTTAGGATTTCTTCTGCAGCCTGTAGGAATTCTGGCTGGAATGGATATTTAGCCTTTAAAGAAGCTAAAACTCTCTGAGTATATGACATTTCTGTCTCCTTGATTACCTGTTAGTAAAATTATTATGTAAAGAAAATTTTTTATAAATTTACATTTCTTATCAAAACCATGCAACCATAAATGGAAAACTCACTAATTTTGTGCAAAACTGCACAAAAAATGAGCGTAATTTTGGTGCAAGCTCTGAACAAAGGCTGATTTTATCTTTCAAAAAGGAAAAAAGGATATAAAAAAAGCCTTCTGTAAGAGACTTACAGAAGGCAACTACCAACAGGCAAATTTTTAGCGATTCAGATAGTTATTTACAGCATCAGCACATGCACGGCCTTCAGCAATAGCGTATACAACTAGTGACTGACCTTTTCTACCGTCGCCGGCTGCAAATACCTTCTCATTTGATGTTCTGTATGCATCAGGACCTTCAACGGAGGCCTTGATGTTTCCACGCTTATCAGTTTCAAGATTGAATTCTCTGATAAGAGCAGATGATGGATGTGAATAACCCATAGCAATCAGAACAACATCTGCGTCAATACTGCTTTGTGTTCCCTCAATTCCACTAAACTGTCTGCCAACACCCCACTTAACTTTCTGAGTCTGTACAGCCTCAAGCTTGTCTTTGCCGGTGAATGCAGTAGTGTTTGTTGAGAACATTCTTGTACAACCTTCTTCATGAGAGGTAGATGTTCTCTTGATCTTTCTCCAATCAGGCCATGCAACAGCAGGATCAACACTCTCTGGAAGCTCATCATGGTAATCAAGCTGAGTTACAGACTTAGCGCCTTTTCTTACTGATACACCAATGCAGTCTGATGCAGTTTCACCACCGCCGATAACAACAACGTTCTTACCCTTTACATCAATTGGGTTAGGGCAGTCACCGTTGTTTTCTCGGTTCTGGGCAATCAGAAAATCAAGAGCAAAGTAAATTCCCTTTAACTCTCTACCAGGTAACTTAAGATCGCGAGGTGTCTCTGAACCTGGAGCTAAAACAACAGCATCAAAGCTATCTAAAAGCTCCTGAGCTCTTACTTCTGTTAAAGAATCATTGTGAACACCATTTTCAAGATCTTTTCTTGCACCAACTATTGTTGAAGTCTTGAAGGTAATACCTTCTTGCTGCAAGATTGCAATACGTCTGTCTAAGATTTCCTTTGGAAGTTTGAAATCAGGAATACCATAACGTAACAGACCACCAATCTTGTTCATCTTTTCAAAGACAGTTACATCGTGGCCAAAACGGTTTAACTGAGCTGCAGCTGCAAGGGCAGCAGGGCCTGAGCCCACAACTGCAACCTTTTTACCTGTACGCTTTGTTAAAACTGGCTTTACAAGACCGTTTTCAAAAGCATATTCAGCAATTTTTCTCTCAACAGACTTGATGCCAACACTCTGTCTGTGAATACCAAGTGTACAGCCTTCCTCACAAAGAGCAGGGCAGATACGACCTGTAATCTCCGGGAAATTATTTGTAGCACTAAGTACGTTGTAGGCCTTTGACATCTGACCTTGAGATACAAATTCGTTAAAGTCAGGTGAATCATTGTGCAGAGGACACTGATGCATACAGAATGGGATGCCGCAGTCCATGCAGCGTCCAGCCTGAATCTTTGCCTCTTCATCACTTAAAGTGCCGTAAATTTCACAGAAGCTCTTAACACGCTCTTCAACAGGTACATGGCTCTGCTCGATTCTTTCAAATTCAATAAAACCTCTTAAAAAGCCCATTATTGTGCCTCCTTCATAGCCTTTAGAGCGTTGAAATATTCAACAGGGAATACCTTAACGAACTTACCAAGTTCAACATCGAAGTTCTCTAAGATCTTCTTTGCCTGGTTACTTCCTGTATAGCTCAGATGTTTAGTTAACAGATCTTTTAGAACCTGCTCATCTGACATATTCTTGTGTAGAGGTACAGATAAATCTGCTTTTGAAGCTTTAACAACGTTTGAAACGTAGAACTCACCCTTTGCAAGCTTTGATCTGAATGTATTGTCAGGGTCATAGATATATGCCATACCACCTGACATACCTGCAGCAAAGTTTCTGCCGGTTCTGCCAAGAATTACAACGGTACCACCTGTCATATATTCACAGCCATGGTCGCCACAGCCTTCAGCAACAGCATCGGCACCTGAGTTTCTTACAGAGAAACGCTCGCCGGTCACACCACTGAAATATGCCTGACCTGATGTTGCACCGTAAAGACATGTATTACCACCAATGATGTTCTCAAGAGGATCACCATCAAATGATGGGTTCTTTGAAACACTGATAATACCGCCTGACATACCCTTACCTACATAGTCATTTGCAAGACCTGAAAGTTTCAAGGTAACACCCTTTTCTAGGAAAGCACCGAATGACTGACCTGCAGTACCTGTTAGATTGAAGGTAATGAAGTTATCATCAAGTTTCTTCTCAGTCTTTGCAATAACGCCTGATGTGTATGTACCTACAGAGCGGTTTACATTGACAACAGTTGTTGAAATTGTAAGTGGCTTACCTGATTGAACTGCATCAAGAACCTGCTTTTCGTACTGCTTATCAAGAGCCTTATCGATATCGTGAACCTGAACGATTTCATGGCGTGTAGGCTCTTCTTTTAGAGCTGGATCTTTAAAGAAGATCTTTTCAAAGCTTAAGTTTCTTGCCTTAACGAAGTTTTCCTCGTCAATCTTCTCAAGAAGTTCAGCATGACCAATCATGTCTTCAAACTTCTTGAAGCCAAGCTGTGCCATAAGCTCTCTTACTTCACGTGCAACATAGTGGAAGTAGTTCTCTAACTGCTCAGGTGTACCCATGAACTGCTTTCTAAGTTCTGGATCCTGTGTTGCAATACCGGTAGGACAGGTATTCTTCTGGCACTTACGCATGATGGTACAACCCATACATACTAGTGGAGCAGTACCGAAACCGAATTCATCAGCACCAAGTAATGCACCGATTACAACGTCACGACCAGTCTTAATCTGACCGTCAACCTGCAGAGTAACACGTGAACGAAGCTTGTTCATAACCAGAGTCTGCTGAACATCAGCAAGACCGATTTCCCAAGCTGAACCTGCATGCTTTACTGATGAAGCTGGAGCTGCACCGGTACCACCGTCGTGACCTGAAATTACAATGTGGTCTGCCTTACACTTAGCTACACCTGCTGCAACTGTACCGATACCAACCTCAGATACTAATTTTACTGAGATATCAGCCTTGGTATTTGCAAGCTTCAGATCAAAGATCAGCTGAGCTAAATCCTCAATTGAGTAGATATCGTGATGTGGTGGAGGTGAAATCAGACCGATACCTGGCAGTGAATGTCTTAACTTACCGATATACTTTGAAACCTTGTGGCCTGGAAGCTGACCACCCTCACCTGGCTTTGCACCCTGAGCTAGCTTAATCTGAATTAAATCAGCTGATGATAGATAATCAGTTGTTACACCGAATCTACCTGATGCAACCTGCTTGGTTCTTGAACGTAATGAATCGCCCTTGTGAAGAGGAATATCAACTACAACGTCGTCACCAAGAATTTCCTTTGTTGAGGTTTCCTTAGTGATAATTGCATTACGTCTTGGATCTTCACCGCCTTCACCGCAGTTTGACATAGCACCCATACGGTTCATTGCAATAGCCATAGTGGTATGTGCTTCAGTTGAAATAGCACCCATAGACATTGCAGAACATGCAAAACGGTGGATAATGCTTTCCTCGCTTTCAACTTCACTGATATCTACAGGAGTAGTATCCTTGAACTTGAAAAGACCTCTGATTGTCATCAGTCTCTTTGACTGATCGTTAATGATGTTTGCATACTGTTTATATTCATCATAAGAGCCAGTACGAACAGAACGCTGAAGATGTACTACAGCATCAGGAGTCCACATATGCTGCTCACCGTCTGCTCTCCAGTTGAGATCGCCACCTTGAGCTAATGTTACATCCTCAATATCAAGCTTCTTGAAAGCATTGATATGTGTATCAACAGCTTCTTGAGCAACATCAAACAGGTTAACACCTTCAATAGGGCTTGGAGTGTTGGTGAAGTATTTTTCAACAAACTCTGAAGAAAGACCTACAGCCTCGAAGATCTGAGCACCGATATATGACATATAGGTACAGATACCCATCTTAGCCATAGTCTTGTATAGACCCTTATCGATAGCGTGGATGTAGTTTTCTCTGTATACCTTTGCAGTCTTCTCATCTGGTGCAAGCTCTGATACTACCTTTAGAGCAACATATGGATGAATTGCTTCAGCACCGTAGCCACCAAGAAGAGCAAACTGATGAACAGTTCTTGCAGAACCAGTTTCAACTACAAGACCAGTGCTTGTTCTAAGACCGTGTTCAACTAAGCATAGATGAACTGCAGAAGTAGCTAATAGAGCAGGAATTGCAAGTCTGTCTCTTGATACCTTTCTATCTGACAGAATAATGATATTGTTACCTGTCTTTACTGCATCAACAGCAGCTGCTCTGATTGAAGCTAAACGAGCTTCAATACCGTTCTTACCCCATGAAATTGGGTAGGTGATATCAAGTACCTTAGATCTGAACTTGTTACCAGTAAACTTGCTGATGTTTCTGATCTTTTCCATCTGTACAGAATCAAGAATAGGCTGCTGAACCTCTAATCTTACAGGTGGATTGTTATCCATGATATTTAATAGGTCAGGTCTTGGACCAATGAATGATACAAGTGATGTAACCATCTCTTCACGGATAGGATCGATAGCTGGGTTTGTAACCTGAGCAAACAGCTGTCTGAAATAATCGTAAAGGCTCTTTGAGTTGTTTGAAAGAACAGCTAATGGAGCATCGTTACCCATTGACAGTACTGGCTCCTGACCTGAAATAGCCTTTGGCTTTATCAGTCTTTCAACATCTTCTCTTGTATAGCCGAATACACCCATTAAAGCCTTAGTTGTCAGATTCAGCTCTGGAGCTGAAGGCTCCTCGTTGATATCTGTTAACTTGATCCTTACCTTGTCAGTCCACTCCTGATATGGTTTTGCTGTAGCAAGAGAATTCTTGATTTCCTGATCATCAATGATTCTTCCCTGCTCAGTATCGATTAAGAGCATGCGACCTGGCTCAAGTCTCCAGTGTCTTGCAACGCGGCTCTCATCAATCTTTAATGTACCTTCTTCAGATGCAAGAATTACAAGATCATCCTTTGTAATGATATATCTTGCAGGACGAAGTCCGTTTCTATCAAGGGTAGCACCAACCTGACGACCGTCAGTAAATGCAACAGCAGCAGGACCGTCCCATGGCTCCATCATTGCAGCATAGTATTCATAGAATGCTTTTAGCTTTGGAGACATTAAGGTATCTTTTTCCCATGCAGATGGAATCATCATCATTGCAGCCTGTGCAAGAGAGTAACCTGACATGGTCAGAAGCTCAAATACGTTGTCAAATGATGCAGAATCAGACTGACCCTGGAAAATTAAAGGCCATAGCTTTTCTAAATCCTGACCGAATACAGGGGATGAAATATTCTTTTCACGAGCCTTAATCCAGTTGAAGTTACCTCTTAATGTGTTGATTTCACCATTGTGGGCAATCATTCTGAATGGATGAGCAAGTGACCACTGAGGGAATGTATTTGTTGAGAATCTCTGGTGGATTAAAGCAATAGCTGATGTACAGCGACTGTCTGTCAGATCCTTGTAGTATTCGCCAACCTGATCTGCTAAAAGCTGACCCTTATATACGATGGTTCTTGCAGAGAATGATGGAATATAGAATTCCTTGCAGTGCTTTAATTTTAGATTTGAGATAGCAATAGAGCTGGTCTTTCTGATAATGTAAAGCTTTCTTTCTAAAGCATCTGTAACTAGAACATCTGGTGAATGGCCAACAAAAACCTGCTTGATTACAGGCTCTTTCTCTCTGACTACAGGGCTCATTGGAATATCCTCATTTAGAGGAACATCTCTCCAGCCTAGTAGGATCTGACCTTCAGCAAGAATTGCTCTTTCGATTTCTTCCTGACAAGCATGGCGTGATGCTTCTTCACGAGGAAGGAAAACCATACCAACGCCGTATTCTCCTGGAGATGGTAGTTTGATGCCTTTTGTCATCATGTCATCGCGGAAAACCTGATCAGGGATCTGAATCAGAATACCAGCGCCATCACCTTGAAGAGGATCAGCACCTACTGCGCCACGGTGTGTAAGGTTCTTTAAAACCTCAAGACCTTGACTCACGATGCTATGGCTCTTTTGTCCTTTAATATGTGCAATAAGACCAACGCCACATGCGTCATGCTCATTTTCACTTCTGTATAAGCCAGAGTTAGCCATTATAATTACCTTTTTTGCGTGTTGTATAGATACAAAAAGGGCCCTATACAGGGCCCTTTTCGCGATTTTCCCCATTTTTATGGGGATTATTTAACCCTATAAATTATTGTTTTTATAGTGAGTAGTAAAGTTCAAACTCAGCTGGATGTGGGGTTGAACGAACTCTTGTGTCTTCAGCAGCCTTTAACTCGATGTATGCTTCGATCATATCATCTGAGAATACGCCGCCCTGCTTTAAGAACTCGTTGTCAGCCTTAAGAGCCTTTAGAGCTTCATCTAATGAACCACAAACTTGAGGAATGTTTGCTGCCTCCTCTGGAGGTAGGTCATATAGGTTCTTATCCATTGCCTCACCTGGTTCAATCTTGTTTAAGATACCGTCAAGACCAGCCATTAACATAGCAGCGAATGCTAAGTATGGGTTTGCTGTACAATCAGGGAAACGAACCTCGATGTGAGCAGTCTTAGGATTGATTGCATATGGAATACGGATTGAAGCTGAACGGTTAGCAGCAGAGTAAGCTAACATTAAAGGAGCCTCGAAACCAGGAACTAAACGCTTGTATGAGTTAGTTGATGGGTTTGTGAAAGCATTTAATGCCTTAGCATGTTTGATGATACCACCGATGTACCATAAAGCTTCCTGTGATAAGCCGCCGTATAAGTTGCCAGCGAAGATGTTCTTGCCATCCTTACCGATTGACTGGTGGCAGTGCATACCTGAACCGTTGTCACCAAAAATTGGCTTTGGCATGAAGGTAGCGGTCTTGCCGTACTGGTTTGCAACATTCTGAACTACATACTTGTAAATCTGTACTTCGTCAGCTTTCTTGGTTAATGAGTTAAACTCGGTTGCAATCTCGTTCTGACCTGCAGTAGCAACTTCGTGGTGGTGAGCTTCAATCTTTAAGCCCATCTGAGCCATTACCTTACACATTGCAGAACGGATGTCCTGTGATGAATCTACTGGAGGAACTGGGAAGTAACCACCCTTAACTGATGGACGGTAGCCCTTGTTACCACCTTCGTATTCAGTAGAAGAGTTCCAAGCGGCTTCGATATCATCGATAGCAACCATTGAACCTGAAATATCTGACTTGAAACGAACGTCATCGAATAAGAAGAACTCTGGCTCTGGACCAAAGAATGCTACGTCACCGATACCGGTTGACTTTAAGTACTCTTCAGCACGCTTTGCAACAGAACGTGGGTCACGGTCGTAACCTGTTAATGTCTGAGGCTCTAAGATATCGCAGCGAACGATGATAGTTGGATCAGCATAGAATGGGTCTAACTGAACTGTTTCGATATCAGGCATTAAGATCATGTCTGACTTATCAATACCACGCCAGCCAGCGATTGATGAACCGTCGAACATTTTGCCCTGATCGAAGAATTTTTCATCGATGCACTCGATTGGTAAAGTAATGTGCTGTTCTTTACCCTTAGTATCTGTAAATCTTAAATCAGCAAAAACTACACCGTTCTTATTGATGAGATCGCTTACTGCATTAAAATCCATTTAGATGCTCCTAATTTATCTAATGAATGAGTACTTAGTACCCGTGATTAACTTTTGATTAGATTTTCGTGGTATTAGTGAATTCTGTCAAAGTATATTTGCTTTAGCACTAAAACAACCCATTATATTTTACTATATGTTGTAAAATGGTGCGAATATTATTAATCCTTTATAAATCAAATAGATAAAAAACTAAAAAGAAGAGAGTGTATATTTCTGGTATGAAAAATAAAAAATATCAATTACCTAAATATGACATAAGTAATTGATATTTAAGAAGAAAGTTAAAATCAAAACAATTTGCTCAAATTATATGCATGCACCAAAAATGATCTTAAATTTTTCACAAATTTTGCTCATTTTTTCTATTTTTTTACTAATAGCGAATAGATTTCCTCGTTTATGTAGAACTCCTCCATATCAAGTCCCTGATCTCTTACTTTTATAAAACCTCTGTTTTTGTAAAAGGATAGCCCCGGATTATGACGGTTGATAATTAGTTCAAGAGTAAAATCACTATTATCTTTCTTAAGGATATGATCTTTTACTTTTTCAAGTAGAGCAGAGCCTATTCCTTTATTCTGATTCTTTATCTCTACATAAATCTTCTGCATTAAATACAGATTTGGTCCCTGTTCAATGAAAGAGATAAGTCCAGTATCCTCACCATCATAGTTTGCAATAAAGTAGATTTGTCCTTTATCAAAAGCATCAGTTAGTGCTTTTTGCGAATAGAACTTGTCTAGCATGTAATCTATCTGTGATGTATTAAGAGTACTTTTAAATGCATCTGGAACAATCTTTTTGGCCAATTCTCTGAGGACTAGAATATCTTCACCGGTAGCCTTTCTAATTTCAATCATAACAGCCTCCTTGTTCTGATATTTTCAGTATAGAAAGAATTGGTTAATTTTCCTTATTTTTTGAAAAGATAGTTGAAGATCAATGCTTGTGATCAAAATTTTTGGGGCAAAAAAAGCCCTGCATCAAAGCAGGGCATAAGGTGATATATGAATACAAATTATTTTGAATATTTGTCGTTTACTAACTTATGCAGTTCCTGTAATGAGTGTACAGATGCATATTCGTCAGCAGCAACAGCTTCAATGCTTGCAAATGCAGCATTAAGAGTTGTGGTATAGGTGATACCATATCTTAAGCAGCTACGACGTAATGATCTTGAATCCTCAACAGACTGACGACCTTCAGTTGTGTTAATGATCCAGTCATAACGGCCTGACTTAATGAAATCAAGAAGATTTGGTCTGCCTTCGTATACCTTGTTAACTCTTGTGCACTCAAGACCAGCAGCGTTTAATACCTCACAGCTACCCTTGGTTGCTTCTAACTTGAATCCTGCTGCAACAAGAAGCTTACCTAACTGAGCAAGTCTATCCTGATCTGACTTCTTGATTGAAAGAAGGATAGTTCCCTTTCTCTGAATAGGTGACTTAGCTGCTAACTGAGCCTTTGCATAAGCCTCAGGGAAGGTCATGGCAGTACCCATGGTCTCACCTGTTGATCTCATTTCTGGTCCTAATAAAGGATCAGAGCCTGGGAATTTAGCAAATGGCAATACTACTTCCTTAACAGAGAAGTATGGAGGAATTACCTCATGAGTGATTCCCTGCTCAGCTAAAGTCATACCAGTCATAACTCTTGCCGCAATCTTAGCTAAAGGTAAACCAGTAGCCTTTGAAACGAAAGGAACTGTTCTAGCTGCACGAGGGTTTACCTCGATTAAGTAGATGTTATCCTCACGGATAGCAAGCTGAACGTTCATTAAGCCCTTAACGTTAAGTGCAAGAGCAAGCTCTTTTGAAATCTTTGTGATTCTCTCAATCATCTGCTCTGAGAGGTGATATGGAGGAAGAACACATGATGCATCACCTGAGTGAACACCACATTCCTCAACGTGCTCCATGATACCACCGATAACAACATCCTTACCGTCAGCTACAGCATCAACGTCGATTTCTGTTGCATGATCAAGGAACTTATCTAACAGAACAGGTGATTTGTTTGAAACCTTAACAGCTTCAGCAAAATAATGACGAAGATCTTCTTCACCATATACAACTTCCATTGCACGGCCACCTAATACGTATGATGGACGAACAACTAATGGATAACCGATGTCATTTGCAACTTCAACAGCCTGAGCTAAAGATGTAGCAGTACCGTTACGAGGCTGTAACAGATTGAGCTTGTTAACAACTTCCTGGAACAGCTTTCTGTCTTCTGCACGATCAATATCATCAGGTGAAGTACCAATGATAGGTACACCTTCTTGCTCTAATTTCTTAGCAAGCTTTAATGGGGTCTGACCACCGAACTGAACGATAACGCCAACAGGCTTCTCGATTCTTGCAATTTCAAGAACATCTTCAAGTGTTACAGGCTCAAAGTATAGTCTGTCTGAGATGTCATAGTCAGTTGAAACTGTTTCTGGGTTGCAGTTAACCATGATTGATTCATAGCCGTCTTCGCGAAGAGCCATTGAAGCATGAACACAGCAGTAATCAAATTCGATACCCTGACCAATACGGTTAGGACCACCACCAAGAACGATAACCTTCTTCTTATCTGTTGGACGAGCCTCACACTCCTGCTCATATGTTGAGTACATATATGCAGTAGATGTTGCAAATTCAGCAGCACAGGTATCAACTCTCTTGTAAGTTGGGAATACCTCAAATAACCAACGACGCTGACGAACCTGATCTTCTGTTGTCTTTAACAGTGTTGCAAGACGAGCATCAGAGAAGCCTCTTGATTTGAGATCCTTCATCTGTTCTGCATCGATTGACTTTAATGTCTTATCCTGTAAAGACTGTTCGATATCGATGATCTCCTTGATCTGAACTAAGAACCAAGGATCAATCTTTGTATAGTCGAACACCTCTTCAACAGTCATACCTAAGCGGAATGCATCACCAAGGTACCAGATTCTGTGAGCGCCAGCATTCTCAAGCTCATGTAAAAGCTTCTGTCTTGCATCAGGCTTGCTCATATCAAGTCTTGGATCGAAACCTAACTTGCCGGTTTCAAGACCGCGAAGAGCTTTCTGTAATGATTCCTCGAAGGTACGGCCAATAGCCATAACCTCACCTACAGACTTCATCTGAGTTGTTAGACGATCATCTGAATTTGGGAATTTCTCAAAGTTGAAACGAGGGATCTTGGTTACAACATAGTCAAGGCTAGGCTCGAATGATGCAGGTGTCTTGTCACCTGTAATATCATTGCCTAACTCATCAAGTGTATAGCCAACAGCAAGTTTAGCAGCAATCTTAGCAATAGGGAAACCAGTCGCCTTAGAAGCTAAAGCTGATGAACGTGATACACGAGGGTTCATCTCAATAATAACCATACGGCCATTATTTGGATTGATACCGAACTGAACGTTAGAACCACCGGTCTCAACACCGATTTCACGTAAAACAGCCATAGCTGCATCACGCATAATCTGATATTCTTTGTCGGTTAGAGTCTGTGCTGGAGCAACAGTGATTGAGTCACCAGTATGAATACCCATTGGGTCAAGGTTCTCAATAGAGCAAACGATAATGCAGTTGTCCTTGCGATCACGAACAACCTCCATCTCGTACTCTTTCCAGCCGATTAATGACTCGTCAATTAATAATTCGTGGGTTGGTGATAGCTCTAAACCTTTGTTACAGATTTCAT
>NZ_JBGVMC010000190.1:0-8162 GCF_045124615.1 Succinivibrio sp. | reverse complement strand
ACGACTGTGGCGTAGCAGTAGTGATCCTGCCTCAATTAAAAGGCTCCGGTCTGCACGGCGCATCATTTTCAATCGGAAAGAATGTAGTACTTGGGATGACAGACAGGCGCAAGACAGCTGATATTTTTAGCTTCAGCTTCTTTCATGAGTTGGCCCACGTAATACACGGTGATTTTCGTCGATGCGAGTTAACCGACGAAGACGAAAACAAAGCCGATCGCTTTGCTGCTGAACTTTTAATTTCTCCTGAAGCTTACGCAGTATTTGTTAAAAATGCGGATTACTCAAAAGCTGCGATTATGGAATTTGCTAAACAGGAATCTGTAGATACAGGTATTGTTGTAGGAAGGCTCCAAAAGGATGGTTTTATTAAATACAACGCTCATAACGATCTAAAGCATCAGTTTCAGCTTTTCCTGGGAGACAAGTAATATACACAAGACTTCATGCAGATGAAAAAGGCATTGTTGGAAAGTGGGGCAAGTTTGAGCACATTAGACGTGTCACTGGCCATCTTGTAGGAACCTTAGAGCGTTTCAACAATGCAAAACGAGCTGAGGTTCGTGACAGAGTTAAGCATATGCATGCGTAAAAAATGATAATTTTTTTTTATCAAAAATCAGCACTGAATATGCACTACAATAGTGCATATTTAAGAGTGACGAAGCGTGACAAGCGCACAAATAGACAATAAAAATATTTTTAATATATTCCTGCTATCTTGTACTGAGCTCCATACGGGGAGATTTAATATTATCTACTAGCCACCTAGCAGATTCATTGCAATCTGAGGTCTCTGATTTGCCTGAGTCAAGACACTCTGAGCAGCCTGCTGGATAATCTGCTGAGCTGACAGATTTGAAGCTTCCTCAGAGTAATCAGTATCACGGATACGTGATCTTGCATCTGATACATTTTCAGCGACATTTTCCTGATTACGGATTGTTGATTCCATTCTGTTTTGCAATGCACCAAGCTCAGCTCTCTTAGAATCAACAATATTTATGATCTTGTCGATTGTCTGTATAGTATTCTGAGCTGCAGATGCTGAATGAACAGAAAATGCATAATATGATTTAGTTACAGTACCAATAACAATTTTTTCTTTATAAAGACCATTTGTGGTGTTATCTTGAGTTGCGGCGCCACCCATATCTAAACTACCACTACCAGTCTGCTTCTTATACTGAGCACAGATACCTGATATGGTAAAGCCATTTGACATTGTCACAGATAGAGTATCAAATGCATAGGCACCAATCTGGAATGAAAGTTCACCTTTATTGTTGAATATACCTTTGCTTGCACCGGCAAGACATTGCTGACCACCAAAGGTTGTCTTACATGCAATACGTGTAATTTCCTGTGACAGTTGCAGTACTTCTTCATGGATAGCCTGACGGTCAATAGTTGTATTAGTACCGTTAGCAGCCTGAAGAGCTAAAGTACGGATACGCTGAAGCATTGATGTGGTTTCATCAAGAGCACCTTCCATGGTCTGGCAAAGAGCAATACCGTCATTGGCATTTCTGTTACCTTGCTTAAGACCATTAATCTGAGAGGTAAGTCTGTCAGAAATCTGCAAGCCTGCAGCATCGTCTTTAGCTGAATTGATTCTTAAACCTGAAGATAAACGCTTAAAGGTTGTATCTAAAGATTTAGTGGCGTTATTTAATCGTCTTTGTGCATTTATAGACGATGTATTTGTTTGTACATATAGAGCCATTTTCTTTTCTCCCCAAATAATGATTATTGTCTTCAGACAAGCTCCACTATCGAAAAAAATCGATATAATCTGAAGTTACTTAGTTTTATGAAAAAAGTGTGCCATATGTTAATAATTAAAAATTAACATTCTGAAAAATAAGTAAAAAAAATAATTGATGTTTTTAAATTAATGAAAAGGATAATAGTGATAATCATAAAACGGCATTAAATTGCCGATTTTCTGACAAAACAATACGATAATTTTATTTCTTGCTGATTTTTAAGGTGTTAAGACGGTAACACCTTATATTTGATGATATAATCAGACAGTATTCATTTTTTTTAAGAAAGCTTATATGTCGAAATTATCATCTAATCAAGAGATACTTGATATTCATGCAATGCTTGATACACCACCAAGTGTAGAGCAGATTCAGAACGTTATTGAAAAAGAGCTTGAAACAGTTCAGGACGTCGTAAGATACCTTGTATCTGTTTTGCATCCTACGATGTTTATGTCGGTCACGGTACTGACAACTACTGGGATGAAGCTCAGGAGATTGTTCATGCAGTTATGCATCTGACTCCTCCTGTAGATGAGCTTGTTTTAAATACTAAACTTACAGCCTATGAAAGAGAGATAATTTCTAAGATCGCTATTTTAAGAGCGATTGAAAAGATCCCAACTCCTTATCTTACTCATAGAGCATTCTTCTGTTCAAAGCAGTTCTATGTTGATGACAGGGTAATTATTCCAAGATCTCCTATTGGCGAGCTTATTGAAAACGGATTCTCTCCATATATAAGCAAGTCCCCTGAGCGTGTTCTTGATATGTGCACAGGCTCTGGATGTATTGCAATTGCTATTGCTCTGCAGTTTGACAGGGACATTGAAGTTGATGCTGTTGATATCAGTGATGATGCTCTTGATGTTGCAAACATTAATGTAGAAGCTTATGCCCTTGAAAATGAAGTTACACTAATCAAATCAGATTTGTTTGACAATCTTCTAAAAGGCGATAAGTATGATGTGATAGTTGCAAATCCTCCATACGTTGATGAATACGATTTGAGCACAATGCCTGATGAATACCACTGCGAGCCTGATTTGGCTTTAGGCTCAGGTGCTGATGGTCTTGACTGTGCTAAGAGAATTTTAGCTGATGCTCCTGAATTCCTTGAGGATGACGGAATTCTTATCATGGAAGTTGGTAACTCAGAAGAGCATTTAGTAGATTTATTCCCAACCGTCCCTTTCCATTTTGTTGATCTTAAAAAGGGCGGATGCGGTGTTTTCATTCTTTCAAAAGAGCAGCTTGTTGCATACCATGATATTTTCCAAAAAGCTGCAGATGAGGTATTAAATGGCAGCAAATAGTTTCGGTGAGGTTTTTACCATTACAACCTGTGGTGAAAGTCATGGTGCTGCACTAGCCTGTATTATTGATGGTGTACCTCCATTAGTTGAGTTATCGGAAGAAAATATCCAGCCAGATCTTGATAGAAGAAGACCTGGCAGCACAAGATATGGCACTCCAAGAAATGAAGCTGATGCTGTAAAGATCATATCAGGTGTTTTTGAAGGCAAGACTACTGGTACACCTATCGGTCTTATTATTGAGAATACATCTCAGCGTTCAAAAGACTATTCAGATATTATGGATAAGTTCAGACCTGGTCATGCTGACTATACTTATCTTGCTAAATACGGTATCCGTGATTATCGTGGTGGTGGACGCTCTTCAGCCCGTGAAACTGCGATGCGTGTTGCAGCTGGTGCAGTTGCCAAAAAAGTATTAAATGATCTGTTCAATATAAGCATTGATGGATGTGTTAGTGCAATCGGTGATATTTCAACTGATGTATATTCAGCGAAAAATGCACTGGAAAACGAATTTAATTTTTCAGATCCAAATAAGATTGATGATCTTAAGGCCCTGTTTAAAGATCTTGCAACAAAGGGTGACAGCGTTGGTGCTGTTGTTGAGGTACGCGCTCATAATGTTCCTTGTGGACTTGGAAATCCTGTCTTTGACCGTTTAGATGCAAAAATTGCCTATGCCATGATGGGTATCAATGCAGTTAAGGGAGTAGAAATCGGAGACGGTTTTGCTCTGGCAGCAATGAGAGGCTCACAGGCTAGAGATGAGATAACAAAGGATGGTTTTCAATCAAATCATTCAGGTGGTATTCTAGGTGGTATTTCTTCAGGTCAGGAGATAAAGGTAAAAATTGCTTTAAAACCAACTTCAAGTATTCTTGTTCCTGGCAGAAGCATCAACCGTTTTGGTGAAGAATGTGAGGTTGTTACAAAGGGCAGACATGATCCTTGTGTAGGTATCAGAGCTGTTCCTATTGCAGAGGCAATGCTAGCATGCTGTCTTTTAGATGCGCTTTTACTGCATAAGGCTCAGTGCTTTAATGTAAAAGAGCAGAGCTTTGTTCTTCCTCCTCAGTAAAATTTAAAATACGGCAGTTTTCTGCCGTATTTGCTATCTTACTATCCTTTTATCTCATCTTCATTATCATTTAAGGCAAGCATAGTCTTACCGTCATCTTTACTGTTCAGATCTAAAGATGCAAGAAAAGTATCATTCATGATCATATTGTCAGTAAGACCTTTTCTTATAGCCTTAACCTGACCTTCCTTGCTGATATTCTTGTACTCTTTTTTTTCAAGTCTGTCTTCAATAGCTAATAGTGTATTATTAGATTCATTGTTGCTATTTACTGTTGAAAGTGACTGACTAAGATTATTGTTAATTGGAGTATTAGTACTGTCAGATGGTTTTATAACACCTGCATTGTTATTGTGCACATCCTTTTTGGTGATAATAATAGAATGTAAAATGCTGTCTTTTGCCTGATTGTCTTTTACAAAGTAAAACTTTGTACCATTAACTTTGCTGCTCAATGTATGTGAATAGGTACCTGGATTCAAGATATTATCTGTATACTGCTTTTGTACATCAATATAATCGTCCTGTCTGAAATATTTGTTATCAGTCAGATCAGAATAATCATATTGTGTTTTCTTTGTATCATCATATTCAAAGATATAATCGCTATCTACAAAATAAGGTGTATAGAAATTCTTATTCTGGTATTCTCCGTTATAAACAATGTAATTTTCATCTTTTAAATGAGCATTCTTATCATATTTCACATCTTTTAGATTCTTTGCAAAAGCCTTTAAAGATGAATTATCAAAATTGTCTTTAACAACAATTGATCCTTTTATAGATGAATTATCATCCAGTCTGCCTGCTATTGCTCCAAGGTTAATATCAGAGTTGCTCTGGTATTTTGACTGTGTTTGCACATCAAAACCGCCAGCTAGATTTTCAAGCTTATTGTTTACTCCATTATTCTCAACAATACCTGCAATTGCTCCTATATTTGCCTTAAAATCACCTTTTGCATTAATATCAATACTCAGTCTGTCTGTTTCAACATTCATAAGATCGGAGCCTAAAACAGATCCTGCAAGTGCGCCTATATTGCCTCTGTCAAGATCGGTTGTAATACTGATCTTTGGATTTGATATTTTAAGATTACTAATCCTAGCTTTATCAAGTGAGCTGAAAAGACCAGTATTTTCAGTGCTAATACCATTCTTTGTGATCTGATAGGTGACTGTGTTGTAACAACCGTCTATAGTGCCTTTAAATGCATTGTTTTTGCCTATAGAGTCGTTTAGTTCACCGCTATCTATATCATTAGTTAAAAAGTATTAACCACCTAGATTATCTGAAATTGAAATAAAGTCAGATCTTGTTGAAACTGCAGTTTTGCCAAGCTGTGAAACGACACCTGATTCTTCTGAAAACTTATAGTCTTCTTTAAGATCGATATTCTTGCTACCACCAATATCAATTCTTTTTACAGATGAAGCTAAAATAATATTATTACTATCTTTGTTTGTTAGAGGCTTGTGATTACCATCATCAGATATTCCTTTAATATTCTCAATATTACCAATGATTATCTGACTACCATCCATTGTAAGATTGTTAGTTGTTATATTTCCAACAGCTCTGATTTTGCCCATGCCTTTATAGCTAAGAGTAATATCATTACCATTCAAGAATCTGTTTACATTTTCTTCAGTTAGCTTTGCCGTTGACAGATAAACCTTACCAGCTGCGATATTAGAGCCTTTTGATAGAGTTATTCCATTTGGATTGAATAAATAGAATTCACCTCCAGATGAGCACAGAATATTGCCGCTAATCACTGATGCCTTAGGGCCTCTCACGAAATTCAGATATCTATTAGCATCAAATATCACGTTATTTGAATCTCCTACTGAGAAATCTGACCATGAAATTACATTATTCTTAGTACTCGATGTTATGAACATCTGATTACCAATTGTATTTGTAGATGCATTTCCATGTATGTTTAGTGCACCTGATGGTAATACTGACTGAGCGTTTGCCTTTGTAATTAGAAGCGCAATCAATAGATTTGCAAAAACTTTTAAAAATTTCATATGATTTTTTCCTTACTAATAGTTATATCCAAACTGAACAAGTGTGCTAATGCTGTCGCGTGCTTTTGACTGATGTTTTCCTACAGCCTTGCTAAGTGATATTTCTGAGAAGAATCCTTTATATTCAAGATTTGCTTTAATACCAACACCAAAGAAACTTTCTTTTTTACTGTGTTGATTCTTAAGATGAGACTGCATCAGTTCTAATGATATTTTTGAATTGAAAAGATCGTTATTGTGTCTGCTTATTCCTGTTGAGACAAAAAGACCTAAATCACCTGCAGCAAGATTTGACTGATATGCATAAACAGCCTGATCACCACCTGCATTGAAAAGATCAATAGGATCAACTTCCTTATTTGATAACTGAATGTTAGCTCTTAAATTTAATGAGTATTTATCAGATAAAAAGTAGTCAAAAGTATTATTGCTGTTTAAAAGGAAATAAGGATTTTCAGAATAGATAGAGTAGTCATCCTTATTATCAGTCTTGCTAAGTGCAATTCTACTGTCGGTTTTAAAAAGTGCAGATCTGTTAATATTGTGATAATCATGAGTGAAACCAAAGTAGCTTCCTACGTTGCGTCTTTTCATTTCAATATCAAAACTTTTAAATTTGTCTTTGATATTTCTAAAATAGGCACCACCTTTTATCATTGTCATGTTGAATGGATCGCTATAGGCAATATTCTGTAAATAAAGCTCAATTCCTGACATATCGCCTTTGACATCGGTCAGAGCATAATTTTTTTTGATTGAATATGCTCCATAGTTTATGTTCGCACCAACATATACGAAACTGTCAGAAAGAAGATAAGCATAGTCAGCAACAGTATTGAACTGACCTTTATCAGTTGCATTTAGGCCAATAAAACCTCTGTCAGCATTATTTGTCAGATTATTTGAGCCTATAAGAGCAGTCAGTCTTTGTTTACCGGTAGAATTTGTACCATGGTTGTCATAGTAGACTGATGCATTAATTCGCTTCTTTTTCTTTGCTACAAGATCCATCATATAAAATGATTCATCTGCTTTTAAAAAGTAGGCTTTTTCAAGATCATCTGATGTTACTGGAGTGAGTACAACATCCACATCAAAAGCACCAAGAGCTTTAACCATATTGAGATGGTCACTAATCGAGCTGTCATTTACAGATGATGCAGGATTTGCTCTGGCTTTTGCAAGCAGAGAGTAAACTATCTTATATGGAATGTTTGTATCATTTGAGATTCTGCTTTTTAAGACCTTAAGTTTGTCAATAACAATTGTTACATTACCATCTGATGCATTCTGATAAGGATATAAAGCAAGTGCGCCTATAAAACCATAAGTTGCATACAGATTATTAAGGTTACTTACAATATTATTGAGAAGAGAAACAGTAATGCCTTGACCAATATACTGATTGACAACACTGTTAATCACTTTTCTGTCAGTCTTTGCGTCGTATTCATATGGTGCCTCAATAGTGACTGATTTTAAGGTCATAGCTTGAGACACAGAAAAACATAAAGGAATAAAAATAAAAAGATAACAGAATAATTTTCTAAAAATAGCTTTTGCTTTCATTTTTTTCTCCTAAAAAGGTGATTAAAAATTTTGAGCGTATGCTATCAGACAAGAAAAAAAATCCTGTTCGCAAATGGCGTTTTGTGCCACTTTTGAAAATTAGTCTTTGATTTATAATAAAAATAAAAATTTTAAAAAGGCTTGATTTTCTTAAAAAGAACAGAGATCAGGATAAGTAAATGCAGTTTAAATGCATTCTATAAATGGATTTGAAGAGAGTAGAAATAAAAAAAGACAGAAAAATCTGTCTTATCGGAGTGGTGCCCGGGGTCGGAGTCGAACCGACACGGAAGTATAAGTTCCGAGGGATTTTAAGTCCCTTGTGTCTACCAATTTCACCACCTGGGCAACAGGTGTTTTGCTAAGTTTTACCACATTGAAGTGGTGCCCG
>NZ_JBGVMC010000189.1:0-5034 GCF_045124615.1 Succinivibrio sp. | reverse complement strand
TGAGTGTATTGAAAACGAGAATGGATGGTCATTTGGAAAAATAGTAAAAAGTTCAGAGGACAATCCATTTGCCAAGCTTCAAAGCCTGAAAGAAAACTTAAAAAAATAAGCAGAAAAATATAAAAGGTAAGTTAATTTTTCTTCTTGAAAACAAAACTGAATATAAGTATAATACTGCGATTAGTTCAGCCTGTGGCTGAGAGTTTTTTTGTTTATGTGAAGCAGAGCATTAGGCTTTGCGATGATGTTAAGTTATATTAGGAGACAACAAGATGGCTGTTCAGCAGAACCATAAGTCCCGTTCACGTCGTGACATGCGTCGTTCACACGATGCTTTATCAGCAATGAGATTATCAACCGATAAGACTTCAGGTGAAGTTCATATTCGTCACAACATCACTGCTGATGGTTACTACCGTGGTGAGAAGTTAAACTTAAAGGCAGCTGAGCCTTTATTATCAAAGAAAGATTACTTAGCTTCTATTAAGGCAAAATAATTTTTTTTTAATAAAATGATTTATAGGAGAGGGTGTCGAGTTGTATTTGACGCCCTTTTTTGCTTATGAGAACTGATAATTATATTACAGTAGCTTTAGATGGTACCGGTGGAGATAATGTTGATCCACAGTCAGTAGCATCTGCTGTCCGATTCGCAACTGTTTTTGAGCCAAAGCTCAAGGTTATTGTCTACGGAGACAAGAAACTACAGACAGCTTTAGAATCACAGAAAATTAGCCCTGATCGTTATCAGTTTGAATATGCTCCGGTCGTTATTGCACAGGATGAAGAGCCAAGAAAGGTAATTTCAGGCTTTTTGAATTCTGCTATGAGATTGGCAATTGAAGCTGTAAAAGACAAAAAGGCATCAGTTGCAGTATCAAGTGGCGGTACAGGTCCATTGGTATGTTTATCAAGACATATTCTTGGTGTCATTGATTCAGTAAGACCAGCATTATGCGCAAAAATTCCAGCAGGTCCTGGCAGATACTCATTAATGCTTGATTTAGGGGCAAATGCCTTAAGCGGCAGTGAGGATATGTATGAATTCGCCCTTTTAGGATCAGCTGCCTACAAGTCAATGTTTAATACTGACAGACCAAGAGTCAGCATTCTTAATGTAGGTACTGAGAGAAACAAGGGCAGTGCAAAGGTCAAAGAAGCAAGAGACCTTGTCGAGAGCAACAGCAAAATCAATTTTGTAGGCTTTGTTGAAGCAAACAACATGTTCTGCGACTATGCAGATGTCATAGTAACTGATGGCTTTACAGGAAATGTAGCACTAAAGGCAGCTGAAGGTGTTGCCTCAGTATTTTTAAATGCACATGGAATCAAGAAGTTTTTCTCAATGCTTGCAAGACCTGATTGGCTTGAACCATGGCAGTATAACGGCTCTATGCTTTTAGGTGTAGACGGACTTGTTGTAAAAAGCCATGCAAGTGCAGGTAAGGAAGCTGTTGCAGTTGCCCTTGTACAGGCTTATAAACTTGCAAGACAGAATATTGTTGAAAATATCAAGAATGAACTGAAAAAAGCATAATAGAAATATTTGCATTTTCTTGATAGAATACCGTCCATTGTTTTTTTTAAATTTGTGGAGACTTCATTGTTTACTAGAATTCTAGGAACAGGTAGCTATTTGCCTGAGCAAGTGCGCACTAATGCTGATTTAGAGCGTATGGTAGAAACCTCTAATGAGTGGATATTAGAGCGTACAGGTATCAGTGAGCGTCGTATTGCAGCTCCTGACGAAACAGCTGCTAGTATGGGTGCTATTGCTGCAAAAAGAGCTATTGAAGCTGCTAATGTTGACGTATCCGAAATTGATCTTGTTATTTGTGCAACAACTTCTTCACAAAATGCTTTCCCATCAACAGCCTGTGAAATCTCTGGAATGTTAGGTATTTGTGATTGTCCTGCTTTTGATCTTGCTGCAGCCTGTTCAGGTTTTAGCTATGCATATGCATTAGCACATTCCATGATTCTTTCAGGTCAGTCAAAGAAAGTTCTGATCGTTGCTGCAGATCTTATGTCTAGAGCATGTGATCCTAATGACAGAACTACCATTGTTCTTTTCGGCGATGGTGCATCAGCATGTATTCTAGGTCAGTCAGATACTGAAGGAACAATCGCTGTTCATATGTCTGCAGATGCGAAATATGGTCCTTTACTTTCATTACCTTATCCAAAGCGTGGTGAGAAGTCTGAAAATGACTGGCTGTATATGAAAGGAAATGATGTGTTCAAGCATGCCGTAACTGTTCTTGCATCTCTGGTAAGCAAAACCCTTGAGAAGGGCAATATCAAACCAGAACAGCTTGATTTTCTTGTTCCTCACCAGGCAAATATGAGAATCATTGCAGCTACTGCAAGAAAGCTAAAACTTGATATGTCACAGGTTATTGTTACTCTAGACAAACAGGGTAACACATCAGCTCCATCTGTTGGTCTTGCTCTTGATGAAGGTATCAGATCAGGACGCATCAAGCGTGGTGACATCCTATTATTAGAATCATTTGGTGGCGGTTTTACCTGGGGCTCAGCTCTGATTCGCTACTAATAAATAACTACAGGAGTTTATTTTTATGAAAAAGTTCGCTGCCGTTTTCCCAGGTCAGGGTTCACAAAGCGTTGGTATGTTTGCTGATTTTATGGACAATGAAATCGTAGCAAAGACATATGAAGAGGCCAATGCTGCTTTAGGTTACGATCTAAAGGATATTACTTTAAACGGACCAGAAGCTGAATTAAACAAGACTGAGGTTACTCAGCCTGCTATTTTAACTGCATCTGTTGCAGCATACAGAGTTCTTGAGGCAAAGGGCTTCAAGCCAGCTGCTGTTGCAGGTCATTCTTTAGGTGAGTACTCAGCATTGGTTGCTGCAGGTGTTATTTCATTTGCTGATGCTGTAAAACTAGTTCGTCTTCGTGGTAAGGCTATGCAGGAGGCAGTTCCTGCAGGTGTTGGCGCAATGGCTGCTGTTTTAGGTCTTGAAGATCAGGTTATCGTTGATGTATGCAACGAAGTATCTACAGAAGATGACAAGGTTTGGGCAGCAAACTTCAATACTCCAGGTCAGGTTGTTATTTCCGGTAACAAGGGCGCTGTAGATAGAGCCTTAGAGCAGTTTACAGCTAAGGGTGCCAAGAGAGTTGTTCCTCTTGCAGTGTCAGCTCCTTCACACTGCCCTCTAATGCAGAAAGCTGCAGATGTTTTAAAGGCTGAATTATCAAAGATTCAGATCAATGATGCATCAATCCCTGTATATGTTAATGTTCTTGCAAAGCCATTAACCAAGAAAGAAGAGATTATTGATGCTTTAGTAAAGCAGTTAACTATGCCTGTTCGCTGGGTTGAAACTGTAAATCAGTTAAAGGCTGATGGAGTTGAGGCTTTAATTGAAGTTGGTCCAAATAAGGTGTTATGCGGTTTAAACCGTAGAATCGACAAGACTCTTGGCAGTGCAAATATCTGCAATGAGGAAACTCTTGCAAAAGCTTTAGAAGTTATTGCTTAAGGATTTAATATGAAATTAGATTTTACAAATAAGGTTGTATTAGTAACTGGCGCAAGTCGTGGTATCGGTAAGGCTATTGCTCTTGCATTCAAGGATCTTGGTGCTAAGGTTTATGGTACAGCTACATCACAGTCAGGTGCAGATGGCATTACTGAGTACTTACAGGGGCAGGGTAAGGGTTTTGTAATGAACTCTCTTGATTCTAAGACTGTTGAAGAGTGTTACAGTGCTGTTGTTGCAGATGCTGGTACCTGTCCTGATGTTTTAGTAAACAATGCTGGTATCACAAGAGATACTCTTTTCATGAGAATGAAAGACGAGGATTTCATGGCTGTTATGCAGTGCAATCTTTTAGCATGTGTTCAGTTATGTAAGCTTTGTGTAAGCCCTATGATGAAAAAGAGAGCAGGTAGAATCATCAATATCTCTTCAATCGTAGGTCAGGATGGTAATGCAGGTCAGACCAACTATGCAGCAGCAAAGGCTGGTTTAATCGGTTTTAGCAAGTCACTTGCAAAAGAAGTTGGTTCACGTGGTATTACTGTAAACTGTGTAGCACCAGGTTTCGTTGCAACTGACATGACAGCAGCATTAAATGAGGAGCAGTTAAAGGCATGGACCAATACTATTCCTCTAAAGAGAGCTGCAACTCCAGAAGATATTGCAAATTCAGTTGTTTTCTTGGCATCTGATATGGCATCATACATCACTGGTTCAACCATTGATGTAAACGGTGGTTTACACTGTAACTAGTAAAAATTGTGGTTTAAATCACTAAATGCTGTAAATTTGGTGATTTTAAACTACCAAAATGTTTAATTAAAGGCTATAATAGGCCACAAGGTTTTAACTGATTTTGACATTGGGTCGAAATCGCTTTTTTATAGGACAGTAGCTGCTTAGGCAGTCTGATCAAGGAAAGAAATGAGTAACGACATCAAAGATATTGAAGAGCGCGTTAAGAAGATTATCGTTGACATGTTAGGTGTACAGCCTGAGGATGTAGTACCTGAGGCATCATTTGTTGATGATCTAGGTGCTGACTCACTCGACACTGTAGAGCTAGTAATGGCTTTAGAGGAAGAGTTCGAGACTGATATTCCTGATGAGGAAGCAGAGAAGATCAATACCGTTAAGGCTGCTATTGATTACATCACTGAGCATCAGAACTAATCAATTTTAAATAAGATGGCTAAACCATCTTCTGATATTTAATCAAATAGACTGGAGATGAATTTCATCTCCTTTCTTTTTCTTATAAATTACGGAGATCCAACGGTGCAATTACGTAGGGTTGTAGTTACTGGTCTGGGTATGTTAAGCCCAGTTGGCGGTAACCTTGAAGAGTCTTGGAAAAATCTTTTAGCTGGTAAGAGCGGTATCAGCAAAATCGAGCATTTTGATACTACTGATTACACAGTAAAAATTGCTGGTTTAGTAAAGAATTTCGATCCAGAGCAGTGGGGCATCGCTCGTAAAGATGAGCGTAAGATGGATACCTTCATTCAGTACGGTATCG
>NZ_JBGVMC010000188.1:0-1427 GCF_045124615.1 Succinivibrio sp. | reverse complement strand
AATTATAAAAAACTAATAAAAGGCCAGTTAAGTGACATTGCCCGTTCAGGTGTTTTTAATGATGCCGATCTGTATATTCAGGTTTCAATGAAAAATGAGCTAAAAGATAAGGTTTTATCATTCTTTGAATCATTGCCATATGATATAAAACAGATTGAATATCACTTTGAAAACAAGTTTGAATACTATGGTATTCACAAACTATATGAACTTGCAAAGAGTGGTGAGTATCCATATCTTGCATACCTTCATACAAAGGGTATGAGCTACAATCCTCACTCAATATTCAATCCAGAAAGAATCAGATCATTCAGAGAGATTATTCTTACCTATTACACATTCAGAAAGTACAAAAAAACCATAGAGCTTTTTGAAACGGACAGTGATATTCAGAAAATCGGATTCATGCCAAACAAAGAAGATGGTAAAGAGGAGAATAAGGGCCTTATCATGTGGTTTAATTTCTTCTGGGTAAGAGCATCCTTTGCTGCATCTCTTCAAGAGCCAGTTCAGTCTGATGACAGATTCTATTTTGAAAGATGGATTGCAAGACCTGATAAAGACAGAAAAGATGAATATCTTTATACATCATATTCTCTTTATGCTGATAAAAAAGAAGGCTTCACACAGTCGCAAGCCTCAGATACTCTAAAATATCTTAAAAAGCTGTACAAATACACAAGACCATTCTCAACTCTGTACAGACTTTTTACAGTCAAATAGCTAATCAGACTGTTTTACTGTTATTTTCTTTTTAAAGCTGATGTTTACCTGAGTAATGACAAATGCAGTAAACATCAGTGCTGCACCTAGAATTTCTCTTCCTGACAAACTCTCATCAAGCAGCATAACTCCAAAGAAGGCACCCATTACTGATTCTAGTGAAAGGATCAGTGATGCAATAGTTGGATTTACACCTCTTTGTCCTACAATCTGAAGAGTGTAGGCAATAGCGTTTGACATGATGCCGACATAAAGCAAAGCAGGAGCAGCATCAACTAAAGATGATGCTGTTGGCAGAGTTTCTGTAAACATGAATATGAAGCCTAAAAAGGATGCTACAAAAAACTGTCCACATGAGAGCAGCACACCATCAACAGATTTAATGAAATATGCAATTACAAGAATATGAATTGCAAAACCAATGGCGCACAGTAAAACAAGAAAATCGCCTGTGCTTAAATAAAATCCGTCCTTTATTGAGAAAAAGTAAAGGCCAATTACACTAATAACAACTGCGATAATTATCTTAACTGACAGTTTCTGTCCTAAAAAAATACCGATTATAGGTACAAACACCATATAAAGAGATGTAATAAAACTTGTTTTATTAACATCTGTCTGAGCAATACCATACTGCTGAAGGATTTCAGATACAAAAAGACATAAACCACATAAAATAGAGCCTAAAACAAGCTTATGTCTGT
>NZ_JBGVMC010000187.1:0-2297 GCF_045124615.1 Succinivibrio sp. | reverse complement strand
ATGTTACATTCTTATTCTGTTACAAAGGATCAAGAATTAATACGAAATAATCATATAAATTATGAAAAGATGGTAAAAGGCAATAATACTGAAGTTACAATTCCAAGTTATTTCTTTATCAAGTTGCTAAAGTGGAGAGATATGTTTGATCAATATCATTCAGAATCGCAGGCATCTTGGTTTTACGTAAAAAAAATTAATTTACAATATGTAGACTATGACTATTCTGTTTTATTATCTGGACGTGAAGTTTCTTTTGTTAATAAAACAGCTCTAGAAAATATGAAAGTTTACTATCAACCAAGAGGAATTCTTTCTTCAAAAAGCACGATTTTAATAGAATCCACATCTCCGATACCTGAAAATTTAAAGGTTGGTTTTATGGGGGATAGAAGTATTGAGCTTGAAGAATATACTCTCAGTGCTCCTATAAAACTAATGGATCGCTATTACATAGGAATAACTAGAAAAATGCCTACTATTGGTAGTGTAGTTGTCATGTATTAGGAGCTTGAATATCTGATAATGAGATTAGAAGAATTCCTACAATGATTATGAACAAGAGAGGAGATTCAAACTCCTCTTCATCTCATTCATGTATTTTTATCATTTTTAAACAACTTCCCTAAAATATCAATTTCATCTTTTCTCAAAAGGGCATTGTTTTTTTCAGTTTGATGTGCACTGTTTGGATTCGATGCATTTGTATAAGATTTTGAAAAAGAATATTCAGTTAAACTATCATTACCAGTAATGCCAGCTGTTGCATTTACACCATTCATACTTTCTAAAAGATTATCATTCAGATAACTAGAATAATTTGAATGATTTGAATGATTTGAGATATTAACAATATTAAAAGCACCATTAGAATTATCTGCCATGCATTTTGAATCATAGCCATTACTTGATGATGTTGCTGAAAATACAGAATTTAAAGTTGGATTTATATCAGTTCCTGCACTTTGAGAAATACTTGTATTATTCTTTTGATTATCCTGATTTTTATAATCCTTTTTAACCCTTGTCTGTCTCTGTCTTAAAAGTCTTGTTGCAAATGTTCTTTCCCAGCCTGACTGATTTCTAAATTCCTGTCTGTTATTCCAGTAAGAAATAAATGATTTTAGTTCAGCCTGCGTATATGAGTAATCTTCAAGTCCGCAAAGTAAGGCAGAGTTTTTAAAATTCTCAGATGGAGTCCATTTTTCATCAAGAGTAAATGCTCTTGACGGCATATTGCCATCAAGTTGTACAGAGTAAAGTGGCAGAGTAAACATACATCCCTGCCAGTTATCTGTTTCTTTTGTTTTCTTTATTAAGGAAAACCTTTCAAGCTCATCAAGACATAAAACAGCAGTTTCAATGTTTGCATTTGTAGGAAAAGTCTGTGAACTGCTAAAAAGATAACTTGCAGCTGACGCAAGATCGATTACATTAATACCCTTTTGTACAAGATCGGTCAGATAAAAAACATAAAGTGATTTAGACAGATGACTAATTCTGTAGTCTGACAGTTTTAAAATCTCAACGCTGTTCATTTCTATCTAAAATCCGCTTTATTTATCAGTATGGGTATCAATATAAGAAAACTATTGTTTTGAAGGCTTATTTTGCTTGCCTTATATAAATTTGCTTTACAAAAATCTTCATATTACATAGTTGAAGATTGAAAGATACTGTGCAAGAATTACAACAAAAAGATGGTGGTAAATGAGTCTGCACAAATCACAGTGTTTACAGACAAAAGTCAGTAAACTTTATGACAATTATATATCAAAAGGATCGGTAAATTATAAACAGATCCCAAAAGTTATATCAGGATTTGAAAACAGTACTCATTATATTACAGCTTTATTTTTAGAGTGTTTACTGCAGCTTTTAAAATCTTCAGATAAGATTAAAACGAATGTAAATACATTCTTTTTAAAAGCATATCTTGATGGGGACATCGAGCTTGCACAAAGTCAGTTTCTCTTTGATGGAATAATAAAAAAATCACCACTAAAAACTCTTTACAAGATAAGTAAACGCCTTCCAAAATTCAAGCTTACCTTTGTTCCATTTGAAGACACTTTAGGTTTAATCTATCAGACTGTAAAGCAGCTTACTAATGCACTGGGGTTAGAGAGATACTACACACCTGAGTATCTGTCTGATATTTGTGTATCAACTCTTGATATAAGTCAAGGTAGAGTATTTTTAGATCCTTGCTGTTCATCTGGCAATCTTCTGTTACGTCTTTTAAGAAGAGGCGCTGATGTAAACAATCTTTTTGGCTGTGATCTTGATGAGTTTTC
>NZ_JBGVMC010000186.1:0-2971 GCF_045124615.1 Succinivibrio sp. | reverse complement strand
CTTAAAGACAAATTGGGAGATTTTAGACCAAAAAGTTGCCGATGTAACAGCATTACAACAAGCTGTCGCAGGTGCGTTACACAGAGAAATTGTCGAAAGTTTGCCGACTACTGACATTGATCCTAATACTATTTACATGATTTTAAGTGGCACAAGTGCTACTGAAAACGTGTATAACGAGTACATGTACGTCAACAACGCATGGGAGTTAATCGGTACAAGTGCGACTGATTTAACAAACTATTACACAAAAGCTGAGGTTGATGGCAAGTTACTGTTAAAAGCAAGTGCATCTGACTTGACCTCGCATACAGGTAATACCGACATACATGTAACTACTGCTGATAAGAATAAGTGGAATAATAATACTTATGTATTCCGCTATTCCTCAACAGCACTTGTAGCTTCATCAACAAACAGTAATGCCTTACTTGATAACACTGATAATCTGAAAGTAGGTGATAAAGTAATTGATTCAAGTGGTGTATTATTCTCTATTACCGCCATCGACACAGCCAACTCAACATTCACAATCGGAACAGCTTTAATTGATTTAGCTCAGGATAGTGATGTTGTGCATAAGAGTGGTGATGAGACTGTAGGTGGTAAAAAGACTTTTAGAGATGATTTGACAATTTATAATTATGATAGTTCTCAAAACACAAGAAACTTGAATATTAGCAGTTCAAAAATTCAGGTCGGTGATACATCTAATAGTGACACTTTTGGAGTTAGATTTAATGCGGGTGCAAGCTACGTTGCACAAATTTTAGCTGTTAACGATTTAACTGGCACTCAAAACTTGCAATTCAGTGTAAGAACGAAAGACAGCTTAAATAATTTTATAAATTCTGCGATTAGATTAAGAATATTCGCTAATGGCAATAGTAGTTTTGAGCCAGGTGCAAATAATTCAATATCTCTTGGATCATCATTAAATAAATGGTCAAAAATCTATGGTACTGAATATTACTATGGCTCAAACAATGTAGAATTTAGTAATAAGTTTGTAACTACTGATACTGCACAAGATGTAACTGCAAATAAGAATTTTAAGGGATTAATAACAACTATACCTGATTCACCATTGTGGACTGTTAATACTAACACAACAGCTGATATTACATCTCTAGCGCCATCTTGTATTCATGTAGAAAGCAAACCAGCAGGAAGTCTTACAGATTTAAGTGGTGGTGCGTGGTATGTTGCTCAAATAGGTACTGGATGTTTCTTTTTTAGACATAATACAGGAACAGATATACGATACAAGCATTTTCCTACCAATGTAGTAAGTAAAATATGTGTAATGTCTAACGACAATAAATTTATAAGCGATCTCATTCCTGATACTACAAATACTTATAAGTTAGGTGATAGTAACTTTAAATGGTCAACAATTAACGGCTTAAATCCTAGTTCTTTAGGTATGCCTGATTTAGATAATGGTATAGATATATCTAGCTATATAACAGTAGTAGCTAATGCTAATAAAGAAAGTTTATATACTCCACCAGCTAACGGTTGGATATCAGTAGCATTAACTAGAACAGGAGGTGCAAATATGGCTGTAATGTTGAAACAAGGCAATTTTGCTTCAAGCGGTCGTAACATTCAACAAGAAAACGGAACTACAACATGTAATGCTATGCTTCCTGTAAAAGGTGGTGTTCAAGTATCAATTAACAGTGCTTTAGCTGATGGAATTGATTTTGCTTATTTTTATCCATGTCAAGGCAACGTATAAGGAGTTTTTATGTCAGAATTAGAAAATATTGAGAATGTAGAGGAAGTAGAAACAATCCCTAGTGATAACACTACTAATGAGAATGTAGAAGAAACTACAGGTGAAGTAAGTGGTGAAGTAAGTGGTGAAGTCTCTGTTGTAGAGGAAGAACAACCTCTTGAAGAACCTCAACCTATCCAACAGGTCGATGGCCTTTATTATTATGACAAACTGTACAAAGATGGCCATCTCGGTCAGTTTACCGAATCTACAGCTCTCGCTTATGCTATGGGCTGGCAAGATAACATCATCGAACAGGTTAATACAGAGAAAGGCTACAATGGTTGGACTTATGTGAAAGGTAAAGCACCTGTTAAGGGCTTGGATTTGGTTAAGGCTGAAAAGCTGAACGAAATCTCTGCTATTGCTGATGCCTTTGAACAAATGAAGTGCGACAGCATGTACGTTACTAGCTCTCTTGGATTTAGAGTTAATGCCGACAGACGTTCTTTGCAGAACATTGAAAACATGATTACTCTTGGCGAAAGTCAACAGTTCAAGGACTACGATAATACGTTCCATTATCTTTCCGTAGACGAACTTAAAATTATTGCCAACGAAATCATTATCAACGGCTTAAATCTCTATTCACAGAAGTTCGCTATGCAACAAGCTGTTACTTCTGCTACCGAGGTTGAGACTATTGCTAACCTTGATTTGACTTTTAATATGATGGATTTTTCTACTAACTAACTGCGTTGCCCCTGTTCATTCAGGGGCTTTTTTCTAAGGATTATTATATGCTCCCTGATAAAATATACTTTTTATTGGCTTGCCTTGCTCGTTTGGGATATGTTCGTTTGCTTGAATCTGACGATATAGAATTAACCATTGATGGTTCTAATTATCTGCAAAACGATGATGTTTACTCTGCCGTGGAAAACACTATCTCCGACTTGAATGTTGATAACATTCAACTTTGCGAAAGTTCTCAATACGACTTTTATGCAAAAATAAAAGATGGGGATTTTGTATGTAGTATTTTTGTAATTATTGCATAAATAAAAAGTATTCGAAATACATAAAATAATTATTTGTGTTATAATGTATATCGTTAGGACATGAGGTTCTAACGATATTTTTTTCCTATTTTTTGTGAGGTAAACTTAATGGATGAAGTAACTCATACTCTCCTCGAACAGCCTAATGGCGGTTTCGGTGGTCTTGGCTCAGGCTTTATCGGTGGTA
>NZ_JBGVMC010000185.1:0-1608 GCF_045124615.1 Succinivibrio sp. | reverse complement strand
TGCCCTTTTTGTGTCTATTGGCCATGAATCACGCCACACTAAAGGTTGCCATTGAACTGCTAAATGATCTAACTGTTCGCTTGAAAGTTCATTGATTCTATATAAAAAAACAGCATCATTAAGATGCTGATGAACTTTTGAGAGATTACAGTCTGTTGTTTTAATTGCATTTCTGACCGTTTCATCTTTTTTGATTGAGGAAGGGGCAAGCTTCTCAATGTTATCTTCATTATCCAGAGTGTTCATAATTAAGCTTCCTCAGTTCCACCAAAATTTATAACAACATCTGAAATATCACACTGAGCAACTTCATTTTTATCAACAGCAGTAAAGACTGGAGAGGTAATTTCCAGACGTTTTGCGCCTGCCTGCATGACAAGTTTTGTTAATTCATCCGGTGTAATATCTCTGTTGATCTTTGCCTGCTGCCATTGTCTGTAACTTTCTACAGCTTTTGTTACATCTGCAGTAATCTGGTTAATTTTATCTGTATCTTTTGATGATAAGTACCAGGTTAGTTCAATGGTGTAATCAACGGCTTGTGGGGCAGAAACAAGCACATTATCTGTAAGAGGTCTTATGGTTTCATCAGAAAGATGTGCTTTTAATCCGTCCAGAAAAGACTGCTCAGGCAGAGTACCGTCTGTTAATAATGGATGAACATAAACATTACCAGGATGTTCTTCTAATCCATAGATTGATACATCAATGATTGATGAACTGTAAGAATAAGTATGATATTGATATGCACCCTGAGGACCTGCCACAGAGAATGAAGAAGGGGCAAGTCTAATTCTGTCAGCATAAGCATCATCATCTTCTTTATCAGCTCCACCACTTGTAACAGTAATATTTGAAACAGATTCCATGTTAGGAAGAGGTTCTACCAACTGATTGATGGCACCAATAGCAATACCATTGGAAAAGCTTCCTGCATCAACTGCAGTTGCCTTTACATCAACATAAGATGAACCAATCGCAATAAATGCAAGTTCATCTGTTGCAAAATTAATTGAACCATCTGTTATCAGTGTGCCTTTAGGGATCTGATAAACAGAATCTGAAACAGTGGTATTTAATGTGAATCTTATAGTGGTAGTTGAACCTGAAGCCTGCAGACGTGGAGTATTAACATAATATCCCATAGCATCCAGGTAATCACCAGTTGCATAGCTTAGAAGGTTCTCTTTGGCCGCATTATTAAAATCAGCTCTGAGTTTTGCTTCTTCTGCAGCAATTGATTCAAGCAGTAAATATACTGGATCTGCTACAGCAAGACTTCTTCCAGTTAATGAGTTGTACTTTTCAATGTAATTATTCAGAATTGTTTGAACATCAGTCTCCAAGAAATCAATTGAAGCCAGTCCAAAGCGTGGTGACAATCTAGGCATCTTCATTTATCTCCAGTGTGATTTTTGGTTTCAGAATTCCATCTGCAGCTGCAGAGGTTTCATTTTCAAATTCAATTGCCCTTATGATTGCCCTAGGTTCATATTTCTGAATAGCTTCAATAATATCTATTCTTAACTGCATCATGGCCATAGGCTGAGGCAAATCAACTGAATCAATAGATGTTCCAAAATCACGATTAAGAGGAACTGAACCTTT
>NZ_JBGVMC010000184.1:0-14156 GCF_045124615.1 Succinivibrio sp. | reverse complement strand
GCTCTCTTATACTAAAAAGGCTTTTATCTGATATGCAAAAAAGAGTTCTGATACTAGAGGTCAAAAGAAAAAGTAATACCAGATAAGCAATATCCGGTATTACATAATTGAATTGATGTTTATAAATAGAAAATAGCGGTTTAAAAAATCTACTTAAATCATCAGTTTGTAGATACTTTCTACATCCTTTTGATTCAATGAGACAAAACCTCCAATAGTTCCATTTCTACCGGCACCATAACATGCGCTGTGAGCCATATGTTCTATATCTTCACTCTTTGCTCCAAGCTGTTCAAAATTCTTTGGCATTCCAATTGATACTAAGAAATTTGAAAGTGCATTTATACCATCTTTTGCAGTTCTTTCAGGATTTTCAAAATCCATATGACAACCCCATACACGATGAGCAATCTTTGCAAATCTCATTACATCGTGCTTTAAGTTATAGGTAAATACTGCAGGCATTACAACTGCAAGACCAGCTCCATGGGCGCAGTCATATACTGCTGACAGTTCATGCTCAATATCATGACTTGTCCAGTCCTGGGAACGTCCGACACCGCATGAGTTATTGTGAGCCTGCATACCAGCCCACATTATATTTGCTCTTGCCTGATAATTATTAGGATCAGCAATTACTCTTGGACCTTCATGGATCATAGCAAGCAATAGAGCCTCAATCATTCTGTCTGTGGTTTCAACTTCTGTTGTATTAGTAAGATATCTTTCATACAGATGAGCCATGATATCTGTTATGCCACAGGCTGTCTGATATGCTGGTAATGTCTGAGTAAGAGCTGGATTCAGAATAGAAAATTTTGGTCTGATTGCATCTCCTGAAGCACCTCTTTTAAACATTCCTTCCTCTTTTGTTATTACAGAATCAGGAGAACCTTCAGAACCTGCAGCAGAAATTGTTAGAACAGTACCAATAGGTAGCGCTTTTTGTATCTCTAGTCCCTTTTCATAAAAATCCCAAAAATCACCATCGTAAACTGCACCTGCTGCAATTGCCTTTGCTGAATCAATTGAACTGCCACCACCTACAGCAAGAACAAAATCAATATTTTCTTTTTTGCAAAGCTCTATACCTTCATAGACAAGAGAACTGCGAGGATTAGGTCGAACTCCTCCAAGTTCAACATAAGAAAGACCGTTTTCAGCTAAAGATTTTTTAACTCTATCAAGTAGGCCGCTCTTTATTACTGAGCCACCACCAAAGTGAACAAGAACTCTTTTTCCACCAAACTGTTTTACATATTTTCCTGTGTCTTTTTCAGTATTCTTTCCAAAAGAAAATAAAGTTGGTGCGTAGAAAACAAAATTGTCCATTTTTCCTCCTCATATTAGAGACTGTTTTCTAGTAATTTTATGAAAAATAGTTCTTTTTGTAGATAGACAGCGCTCAAGCAATAAGAAAATTCTTTTGCATTATCAAAAATAGGATTTTGCTTATCGCACTGATTATTATCAGAATTTCTAAAAAAGATATATTTTTAAATATGTGTTAGAATAGCTGACATTGTGATATTTAAAGGACACAGTTATGTTACAGGATGATATCAAAACTACAGTAAAGATGGCTTTAACTGAAGATCTAGGTGGCGTCCTAGATCCTAAATTTGATGTTACCAGTCTGCTTATCGATGAAGATGAGTGCGACGAGGCAATCATTATCACCCGTGAGTCTGGTATTTTCTGCGGTAAAGAATGGGTTGAGGAAGTATACAGACAGTTAGGTGGTGACACTGAAATTACCTGGTTTGTTGCAGATGGTGATGCTATTGAACCTGGCACTCAGCTATTCAAAGTTAAAGGCAAAGCAAGAATTCTTTTAACTGCTGAAAGAACAACTCTGAACTTCGTTCAGACTCTTTCAGGAACAGCTACTCTTGTATCACAGTATGTAAAAGCAATGGAAGGAACATCATGTCACCTTCTTGATACAAGAAAGACTCTGCCATGCCTAAGAACAGCTCTTAAGTACGCTGTTGTATGCGGTGGTGGTCATAACCACAGAATCGGTCTTTTCGATATGTTCCTTATCAAGGAAAACCATATCATGGCTTCTGGCGGTATCGCTAATGCTGTAGCAAGAGCTCGTAAGCTAAGACCAGATCTTAAAGTTGAGGTTGAGGTTGAAAACCTTGATGAACTGCACCAGGCTCTTGATGCAAAGGCAGATATCATTATGCTTGATAACTTTGAGTACAACATGATGATAGAAGCAGTAAAGATCACCAATAAGCAGGCTAAACTTGAAATTTCAGGTAACGTAAACATTGATACAATTGGCAAATTTGCAGCTACAGGTGTAGACTTTATCTCTGTTGGTGCTTTAACCAAGAATGTACGTGCTCTTGATCTTTCAATGAGAATCGTAAAAAAATAATTTCCTGAATTATTAGCTTTCAAGAAAGAGCCTTCTAGGCTCTTTTTTTATATGGTGTATTATGCTGCAATTATTTTTAAAACTGCACTTTGCTGTTTTATTAGCTGGTTTTACTGGTGTTTTTGGAAGACTCATCAGTTATGATGCATTTATTCTTGTATTTATAAGATTTTCAATTGCAGCTGCCTTTATCTACTTTATATTGAAGGCAATGCATAAACTCAAGAAATTTCCTGTAAGACATAAAATACATGGCATAATTACAGGTGCTATTCTTGCAACACATCTTGTACTGTTTTACCTATCAATAAAACTATCAAATATATCTATAGGAACCGTTACTCTTGCAACAACAGGTTTCTTTACAGCTGTTCTTGAGCCACTTATCATAAAAACTCGTTTTGACAAATCAAATTTCGTTTATACACTTTTATCCGTATTAGGACTTTTCCTTATTTTCAACTTCGATACAAAATTCAGATTAGGCATTGCTGTAGGACTTATAAGCTGTTTATTTTCTTCACTTTTTGCAGTATTCAACAAAAAATTCAGTTACAAAAAAGATCCTTACACTTTTGTAAATTATCAAATGTTTGGTGGTTTTGTATTTATGCTTATATGTGCAGTGCCATATCTTGCTTTGAATGATGAGCCAATTGAATTTAGAAAACTTGATATATTCTATCTTGTACTGCTAGCAACTGTATTTACTGTTCTTTTGTATCTTCTAGTGGTTCAGTTGTCAGAAAAACTGTCAGCTTTCACTATATCTTTAACATTCAATCTTGAACCTGTATATGCAATTCTAATTGCTATGATCCTTTTTAATGAAAATAAGGAGCTGAATTTTTCTTTTTATTTAGGTGTTTCTTTAATGCTGATCTGTGTTTTTCTTCAGAACAGAAAGATAAAAAAACATATTTCAGATAGGTAGATTCTTTATGTTGGAAGGAGGCTAATGCCTCCTTTTATAATCTATGAGAATTCCACATTTACTCTTGGCATAATGTGGCAGGTTAATTCATAAGGAATGGTATTGCATAAAGATGCAATTTTCTCTACAGGTAAACCATCTCCCCATAAAACGACTTCATCGCCAACCTTATCAGTTGCATTTTCACCAAGGTCTACAAAAAGCATATCCATGCAAACATGACCTGCTGTAGGAACGATTCTTCCATTTACAAGTACAGGTGTTCCATTAGGAGCACTTCTTGGATAGCCATCACCATAACCTGTTGCCACAATACCTATGGTTGTATCTTTATCTGCAACATAGTAGGCGCCATAACCAACCTTATCGCCTTTTTTGATCTTATGTGTCGCTAGTATACGGCTTTTAAGAGTCATTACAGGTTTTAACCCAAGGCTCTTTGCATCTTCATCTTCAAATGGAGAAATACCATACATGATAATGCCTGGTCTTACCCACTGAGTGTGAGATTCTGGCCATCTGCATATACCAGCAGAGTTTGCTAGGCATTTGTCTCCATCAAATTCCTTTGCAATTTCATTGAAAAATGCAATCTGCTCTTTGTTGTATTCAACATGTGATGGGGTATCTGCAACAGATAGATGAGAAATAAGACCTATTGGTTTTATAACGTTTGGAGATTTCTCAAGACGTTCCTTTAATTTAAATATCTGAGCTTTATCATGAGATCCTAAACGATGCATTCCCACATCTATTTTCAGCCATGCATGAATAGGCTTTGTCAGTTTTACCCTTTCAATAGCCTCTACTTGCTCTTCATCATGAACAGCAGTGAATAAATTAAATTTAGAAATGTAGGCTAGATCTTCATCGTTGTAAAAGCCTTCAAGTAACACAATTGGCTGCTTTTCAATTCCATGCCTGCGTAATTCCATTGCCTCAGAAATTCTTGATACAGCATATGCATCAACTCTTTCTTTAAGTGCATCAGCAACTGCAATAAGTCCATGTCCATAGGCATTTGCTTTTACAACTGCTATGATTTTTGAGTTTGGAACCTTTGCTTTAATTACTTTTATATTATCAATTAATGCCTGTTTGTTTATAAATGCTGTTACGCATTGCATGTCTTATTATCCTTTTTATTGATATGGTACATTATCAGGAAGAGGAATATCGTCCTGATAACTTGACACTTCATCTTTGTTATAGAAGGTTGTGTAGGCACCCTGGAACTGAAGTTCAATATCTTTTGTTGAACCATTTCTGTTCTTACTTACAATTAGAGTAGCCTTTCCATCACCGTCATTTCCTGCCTTATATACATCCTCACGGTGAATGAACATAATCATATCGGCATCCTGCTCAAGTGATCCTGATTCACGAAGATCAGAATTCATTGGGCGGTGATCCTTACGGCCTTCTACTTCACGATTTAACTGGGCAAGAGCAAGAATTGGTACATCTAGCTCTTTTGATAACTGTTTTAAGGAACGAGAGATTTCACCAACTTCCTGAGCACGGTTTTCAAGCTTTGTCTGTGATTTCATAAGCTGAATATAATCAACCATGATTACAGACAGTCCACCGTTATCAAGTGCAATTTTTCTTGCTCTTGAACGTAACTCCAATGGAGTTAGTGCAATATCAGAAGTATCATCAATGTAAAGCATTGATCTATCCTGATTGCTTTCATCTTTTCTTGTTAACAGCTTAACTTTCTGAATAATTCTGTGCCACTGATCTGCAGAGGCTTTACCAGAAACAAGATCTTTACCTGATACTCTACCAAAGCTTGATAACATACGGGTTGCAATTTCTTTTGCTGGCATTTCTAGGGAGAATACAAGAGCTGGTCTTGTTTCATTCAGATCCATTGCAATATTAGCAACAATATTCATTGCAAAAGAAGTCTTACCAACACCTGGACGTGCAGCAATAATATTGAGTGTGCCACCTCTAAGTCCTGATGTAAGATCATCAAGCTCTCTAAAGCCAGTTGCAACACCATGCATCTGCTTGTTTGAATTCATATCAGACTTGATCTGCTCAATCAGTTCAATAGCAACTTCAGTCATCTGTTTAGGACCAGAATTCTGACCTGCATTTCTTGCTTCTGATACCTCATAAACAAGGCCTTGAGCTTCATCATAAATATCTTCTACAGATCTGCTCTCTGGAAGATAACAGATTTTTTCAATATGCTGACATACAGTTATAAGCCTTCTTCTTCTGGCAGTATCTCTGATAATTTTTGCATATTCTGCGATGGCCGCTACAGGAGATGTAATATCCTGCAATGAAGCTATATAAGGAGCTCCACCAGCTTTATCAAGAGTACCAGCAGTTTCTAATTCAGCACTTAAAACTAACGGATTAAAATCATCAGTTGTAGCAGCTCTTTTTAAGATCTGCTCATAAATAATGCGATGCTTTTCAGAAAAGAAATCCTTACTGTCGAGCATGCCGACATTTTCTCTAACCTTTTCTAGGAGTTTACCATCAGTCAAAAGAGCACCTAAGAAGTTACGCTCGGCCTCTTCATTCTTTGGCATTTCCTTTAAAGTATTAAGAATTTCCTGATCTTGTCTGTAGTTCTTCTTTTCAGCCATATCTGTATAAATTTTGTATTTTGTTCAGAATAGATATTTTAAACCATATTACTTTGGCATTGATAATATTAAGCAATAATTTTTAAGAAAGATCTGCTTTTTACTTATACAGGGATTACAGTAAAACAAAACATTGTAGAGTTTATTTTGTAAAGGATTGATTAAGTGGCGCACCCGAAGAGATTCGAACTCCTGACCGATCGGTTCGTAGCCGATTACTCTATCCAGCTGAGCTACGGGTGCAAGATAATCTGTTTGTACAAATTTCACTTCGTAAGTGGCGGATAGAGAGGGATTCGAACCCTCGATACAACCCTTAAAGTCGTATGCTCCCTTAGCAGGGGAGTACCTTCAGCCTCTCGGTCATCTATCCGCTGAAAATTTGTGTGACATAGTATCGTTTTTTTATTGTGACTTGTCAAGCATTTTTTTAAATATTTAACATTAGAACCTTTATGTAACAAGCTCTTTTAAAACTTGTCAGCATTGAACTGATTTTTAGTATTAAAAACAGAATCTATTCTTTTGCCGAAAAATTCCATTTTTTTAGATGGTTTAGCCATTTTATCTGTTTTTTATAAAACTCTTTAACTTTATCTAGCAAGAATTCCCCCACCTCTATAGGTGGTTGGGATGAATTGCTCCACTATATAGATGCTGTAAATAATATATGAATTATAGTAAAATAAAAAAAAGAACCGAGGGGCACTCGGGGATAGCCTGCTGTGAGGTAAAAGCTCACTGCTTAGCTCATTAGAGCTATCGAACAGAATGATGTGGTGACAAGGAAAATTATGAACGGTACTTCCTTGAACCGCATTATTCAGTCTTAAGTTTCTATCCTAGGCAGAACCTTTAAATTGAATAGTGTGATTGTTTAACAAACAACAATGGAGCTATTCAATGGCGGGCAATTCTCAAAAGCTAAACGAAGGCGAACTTGCTTTATACAGCATGCAACTATCTGCAGGATATGTTCCTGTAGGAGTTGATCTGGCAGCAAGAGTATTTCAGGTTTGCTATCTAACAGAAAAGCAAAAGATTAAGAATAAAGCCTTATCTCGCGAAGCTTTCCTGGATTTTCTAAAATCTCCTCCTTTCAGTCAACCTTTGATGGTTGGATTTGAAGCATGCGGATCATGTAATTACTGGGCAAGATTTATTGAGAATCTTGGACATAAGTACAAAATCATGCCGGCAGCTTCAATCAGAGCTTTTCTGGGCTTACAGAAGACAGATAAGATTGATGCCCTTGGAATATTTAAAGGCACTATCTGTCCTTCTGTCAGAACCATAAGAGCAAGAGATGAAGAGAATCAGACACTGATGAATCTGCTTGCGACAAGAGAACAGCTTCTAAAACAGCATACACAGTCCATGAATGCACAAAGAGCAATGCTTTATGAGTTAGGAGAAATCTGCGGTGAAGGTGCTGCAAAGATAGATGCTGCAACCGAGAAAATGAAGTTATCACTTGAGGAGAATCATTCTGATGCTATTTGTAATTTCAGGATGATCGCAGAGCCTTTTAAGGCAAACCGAGATTCACTTGAAGCACAGATTAAACAGATTAATCTCTACCTCAAGCAGTACGCAAAGAATAACAGAACAGTACAGAATCTGATGACCATACCTGGTATAGGAGTCTTATCAGCAGTTACTTTACATGCGGTACTGGGAAATCCAGATGATTTTCCTAATTCAAGACATTTTGCATCCTTTGCAGGCTTTGCTCCCCGTGTATCAGGCTCAGGAGGTGAAGTAAACGTAGGCAGTATTCCACACTCCGGCAACAGGCAGTTGAAGAAGATTCTTTTTATGTGTGCCTTCGCCAGATTTGCTCAGCAGTCGAGAAAAGCTTCAGCAGAAACACAAGCCTCGAAATTAACACAGCTGATAGATAATCCGGAGATATCCAATAAAAAGATTATCTGCTCAATTGCCAACAGGCTTGCCAGAGTGGCATGGACTATTGCCAAATCAGGACAGCCGTTTGATGCAAAGAAATGCAGATTGTTAGGCTAAAAGCCTTGTTTATAATCGTCAAAAAATGAGCTTTAATATTTCATAGAGAGACTTGGTACTGTTCACTCTTTATGAGATTGAAGCTATGGCGTGCAGGGGAAAAGGATGAGTCTCTTCCTGAGTAAATCTCTTTGTGTTAAAAATCACTTTCGTGATTTTTAACATTTGCACGAATTATCCCTCTTTACCTTGCATGTAAGGATTTGGTTTAAGTATATAAGGCTTCCTTTTGAAAAGAAATGAACAGAATTATCCCTCTGAACCAAATCTGCCGGTATTCGAACAGTCATTATGGGACGATAACGGCTCTTTGAGCCTGTCTGTTTTAAATGAAGGTCAGGATTGAGATGGTAAGATTTTATTATTGTCTAGAAAAAAACTTTGTTATGAGGAAGTAATCCACTGTCATCTGAATTTGATGGAAGTTAAGAATATAATTTAAAACTTAATAAAATTTACACTATGAATTATCCCTCTAACTGAAATCAGACCTGATACTTAAGCAGGCAGGCCCAAAGGGCGGTTATCATAAGCCCTTATATAGAGATGGTCATAAACTGACGATTAACCAAAAGAGAGCACTCTTAAGAAAAGAATAAGGGTGGTCTCTTTTCTTTTATAATCAGCAATATCAAAACAAGCCTTTAAGGCGAAGCGTCATCAGCATGGGGCTGAGCGCTAAATGATTATAGAAGGAGTACAAAAGATGACCACCCACAGTTATTCTACAAGTCCACGTGCCATTATTGCAAGTCTAAATAAGACAATAAATCAAAATAATGCAGAACCTGCGTTATCAGTAAACATCAACAGCGACAGGACCATTACGCTTATCGATGGACTCAAGCCAATGGGCATTGATCTCGCAGCAAGAAAATATCAGATTTGCTATCAGGACAGTATGGGTAGACTGATAAACAGAGAGGTCTGCAAATCTGAGTTAAGACAGTTTTTTATCAATACTGAGGATAAATATTTAATCTGTATTGAAGCCTGCTCAGGTGCATCCTACTGGTCAAGATTTGCTCAAGCGTATGGACATACAGTAAAAGTCGTATCAGGCAAAGCAACCAGAGCACTAAGCAGGCTTAAAAATAAAGATGACTTTACTGATGCCTATAATCTGTATCAGTTACTGTTTATGCCGGGGTTGACCTCATGCCAGATACGTACTGAAGAGGAGTTGGCCATGAGTGCACTTATCAGTGAGAAAGAAGCTCTTTTAAAAGATCTGAATGAGCAGACCAACAAGACCAGAAGCTTCCTTTTAGAAACAGGAGAATACGATGATGTTATCAGAGGTGGACCATCAGCAGTATATGCAATTGACCGTTACCTGAATAATCACCAGCATGATTTCTCAGAGCACAGGTATTCCATACGCTGTTTTGAAGTTTTAAAGGCAACGATTGTATTCATCTCAAAGAGGATTGATGAGATAAATGAACTTATCAGTGAATATGCTCAGCATAATGAAAATGCAAAACTGCTGATGACTATTCCCGGAATAGGTGCAGAAACTGCAGTTCCGATTGCCATAGGCGCAAAAGACATAAGTAGATTTGACAGTGCCCGTCAGTTTCAGGCGTTCTTTGGCTACCATACCTGTCATTCTGGCTCAGGTGGCAAGGTGGTTATGGGAAAGATGGCATCAAATGGGGATAGAGCTGTAAAAAGAAATCTGTATGAAAGTGCTCTGTCTGTTTACCATCAGGGAAAGTGTAATAATGAACCTCGTTCAGAATGGATTGCATCCAAGGCAGAACAAAACAAGGCAGCCTTTAAGAAAGGAATGATTTGTATAGGCAGCAAAATCCTCAGAACCTCCTATGGAGTACTCAAATCTGGGAAACCATACAATCCTGCTGTTGATAACAGTTTAGGCAGGATGAAATCCAAACTTCACAGAAGAAGTAATCCTAAATACAGAGAACAGGGATTGGATGCAGTACTGCAGAGCAAGTATGAGCAGGAGCTAAGTTTATCTGCTTTAGATTAACCACCTATTATTTAAAAGATTTCTAAAACAATTTAACAACAAACAAATCCTGATTTACAAAACTACACGAAACATTTACTCCAACACGCATGGCAAATGATAGACCTAAGAGTCTTTAAAAGAGAATTTAGCGGTGGAGTTTCAAAAAGAATGATTGATCTCAAGATAGAGAAACAGCTCGACTCATGATTATAGAAGTTTCATTTGTAGGTAGAATAACCGAAAAGTCACTGGATAAGTAAAGAAGGCTGAGTTAAAGAATAAGGACGAACTATAGCGGAAAGATTGATTCTGGCCTAAGGGTAAATGATCTTAACTGAAATATAATTGGATTAGCTTCCAATATATTTTTATTGTCTGGAAAAGAATCAAAATCAGACAAACAATGTCTGATTAAACAATAAGTTATGAATAAAGTTCTGCAAGGGACAGTGCTAGTCAAAAAGTTTTACAAAATGATTGACATCCGAGTCGTCACCATATAGGAAGCCCTTACCTCTACAGGTAGGGGAGGATGTCACTGAAATCTCTATGAATATCACCGATTAGCTTTTATTTTTTTGATAATCTGATTTATATCGTTTTTTTAATCAGCTTTATTTTTTTCTAAAACAATGTTCATAAAAAGCACAAAATTATTGTCTCTTGTTTTTGTCTTTGCATGCTCTCTTTTATGTACTGCATGTATGGGGGAGTACGCCGGTGCAGATGAGGAGAAAATTGCAAAAACTTTCACTGTAAAAGATAAATCGAAAAGTCAGATATATATCTATAGACCTAACCACCTATACGGCAGCTGGGTCAAAAAAAGAGTATGGATTGATGGAAAGAGTGTTGGTGATATTGTAAGCGGAAGCTTTACCGTAACAATAGTTGATCCTGGTTATCATGTAGTATCTACACGCTCAGAATTTGGCAATAACCATATCCTTGTCAGAACAAAAAAAGGTCACAATTATTTTGTAAAACAGAACATAAAATATGGTGTATTCAGCTCAGGATCTGGAATAAGACTTATGAAACCTGATTATGCAAAAAAGATTATCAAAGATCTTGATCTGCTGATTGATGCGAATGATGAAGGCTATGATATAGATAAGAAACAAATAGAAAAAGTTAAACAGGAAATGATAAACAAGCGCACTGCAAAAATAGAATATCCTGCAAAATAGAGTGCAGGATATTATGATTATTTCTCTGACTGATCCTTTTTGTCAGGATCTTGTTTGTTTTGGATGCGCTCAATATTAACGCTTTTTGGAGCTTCAATACCAATTCGCACCTTTCCACCTTTAATATCTATTACCTTAACAGTAATATCACTGCCAAGCTTAATGGTGTCACCAACTTTCTGTGATATTACCAGCATAGAATTAAACTAAATCAGATACTAATGAGTCAACAGCAGCAATAGCCTTATCAAGACCTGCAACATCGGTACCGCCAGCCTGAGCCATATCAGGTCTGCCACCACCTTTACCGCCAACGTATTTTGCAACTTCGCCAACTAAAGCACCAGCCTTTACCTTATCTGTCAGATCTTTAGAAACTGCAGCAATAAGACTTACGCGACCTTCACATGCAGAACCTAAAACAGCAACATATGAGGTCATACGTGACTTGATGTTATCGATTGCAACTCTCAGCTCTTTTGCTGTGTAGTTATCAATCTTAGCGCTGATTACAGTTACACCCTTTACGTCATGAGCCTGATTTATTAAAGAAGCGCACTCAAGAGCAACAATCTTCTCTTTTAATGACTCATTTTCCTTCTCTAAAGCTTTTGTATGCTCAAGAACAGCACTTACCTTCTCGCTAACAGAAGCGTTATTGCCAAGCTTAAATAATGCCTTGCTCTTTGCAACATCATCATATAAGCCATCTAAGTACTCGATAGCTGACTTACCAACTAAAGCTTCGATACGACGGATACCTGAAGCGATTGATTCATCTGATAGAAGAACAAATGCACCTAAATCACCTGTTGCAAAAGTATGGGTACCACCACAAAGTTCCTTTGAGAAATCTCCCATTGAAACAACGCGAACCTTTTCATCATACTTTTCATCAAACAGCGCAATAGCACCTGACTTCTTAGCATCATCAAGATCCATAATCTGGGTTTCAACTTTCAGATTTGCCTGAATTTTTGCATTTACAAGATCAGCAATCTGCTTCTTCTCATCAGCAGTTAATGGCTTTGATGTTGAGTAGTCAAAACGAAGTCTGTCATTAGCAACGAAAGAACCTTTCTGAGCTACGCTGTCACCAATTACAAAACGGAGTGCTGAATCTAAAAGATGAGTTGCACTGTGATGCCTTGCAATATCAGCTCTGTTTTCTTTATCAACAGATGCGTTAACAGTATCGTTCTTCTTGAAAATACCGATATCAACACGGCCTACATGAATTGTAGCCTTAGCAACATGCTTGGTGTCTTCAACGATGAAACGTGCATCATCACCAATAGTGATAATACCCTTATCACCAATCTGACCACCCATTTCACCATAGAAAGGAGTCTTATCAAGAACAATGACAGCCTTCTCGTCAGTTGAGATTTCGTCTGTTTCAACACCATCCTTGAAAATGTGGGTGATCTTTGCACTGTCATTTAAGGTATCGTAACCTGTAAATACAGTGTTTTCAGTAATCTTTAATTCCTTGTTGTAGTCAATACCAAAGGTTGATGCTGACTTAGCACGAGCTCTCTGCTCTGCCATGCACTTGTCAAAGCCTTCCATATCTACAGTATAACCACGGTCACGCACAACGTCACCGGTTAAATCTGCAGGGAAACCGTAGGTATCGTACAGTTTGAATACAACATCACCAGGAATTACCTTGCTGTCACCTAACTTTAACAGCTCGCTCTCAAGAAGGTTCAGACCTCTATCTAGAGTATTTAAGAACTGCTCTTCTTCTTTCTTTAAGGTACGCTCAATCAGATCACGTCTTTCAACAAGCTCTGGATAAGCATTACCCATTAACTGACCTAACTTGTTAACAAGCTTATAGAAGAATACATCTTTTGCACCTAACAGACGACCGTGACGAACTGCTCTTCTGATAATACGGCGCAGAACATAGCCACGACCTTCATTTGAAGGTAATACGCCGTCTGCAATTAAGAATGAGCATGAACGGATGTGGTCTGAAATTACGCGCAGTGACTTTGACTTAAGATCTGTTACACCAAGAACTGATGCTGCTTCTTTTTCAAGCTCAACAAACAGATCAATGTCATAGTTATTGTGAACGCCCTGTAAAACAGCAGCAATACGCTCAAGACCTAAGCCGTTATCGATCATTGGCTTTGCAAGAGGTACGAATGTGCCATCTGCCTGACGGTTAAACTGCATGAACACGATGTTCCAGATCTCAATAAATCTGTCACCATCCTCATCAGGAGAGCCTGGAGGGCCACCCTGAACCTCTTCACCATGATCGTAGAAAATTTCTGAACAAGGACCACAAGGACCGGTATCACCCATCTGCCAGAAGTTGTCTGATTCATACAGACCGCCCTTGTTATCGCCAATACGTACAATCTTATGCTCTGGCACACCTACAACATCCTTCCAGATGTTATATGCTTCATCATCCTTATCATAAACTGTAACCATTAAGGATTCTTTAGGCAGCTTGTATACTTCTGTTAAAAGAGTCCAAGCATAAACGATTGCCTCTTTCTTGAAGTAGTCACCGAAACTGAAGTTTCCGAGCATTTCAAAGAAAGTATGATGACGTGCTGTATAGCCAACATTATCAAGATCGTTCTGCTTACCACCTGCTCTTACACACTTCTGAGCTGTAGTCGCACGAACATAATCACGCTTTTCTTTACCTAGGTATATGTCCTTAAACTGATTCATACCTGCGTTTGTGAACAGCAAAGTAGGATCGTTGTATGGAACTAAAGAACTAGAACGGACAATTGTATGACCGTTTTTTTCAAAGAATTTCAGATAAGCTTCACGTATCTGATCAGTTGTCATGTACATTTGTTTTGGATCCTATTGTTTAACAAATTAGGTCAGATTATACATTGTTTTGAGCTTTAGAGCATGTTTTTTGATTATTCTTGACAGGCTTTTTTAAGATAATAAAGTAAATCAATATGATAGATATCAGATTGTTTATGACATTTATGAAACATCAACTGATTCTTTTGCAAGTCCAAATGCTCTTATG
>NZ_JBGVMC010000183.1:0-3784 GCF_045124615.1 Succinivibrio sp. | reverse complement strand
TAGCATCCATATAATATTTATATTCTACTGTTCCGTCTTCTTTTTCTATTCCAATTGGACTAATTAACTTACATAAAGTATCTATTTTACCTTCTGCTACACAATATATTAAACCATTTAAACCTAATCTTCTTAATGCTTTACCATTAACTTTACCACTTTCAAATTGTTTAATAGTTTCTTCTATGCATAGTAATTCATCTCTTTTTATACTATGTTTTTCATAAAATTCATATGATCTAATCATATAAAAACACCCCTTTAATACGAGGTGTATATTACCATATTTTATTAAAATATGCAAAATTATTTCTTAAACGGTACTAATAATACAGTAGTAGAATCACTAGTATCTATTTTATCTATAACTTCTTTAGCAACACTTAATTTTAAACTATTATAAACATCATACATATCATCAAATACTTTATCATACATTACTAAACCTTCACATATATCACTATTAACATATTCAATATCATCATAATCGTTAATTAATGCTGCTATATTAGCTCTAATTCTTCTTTTTATCTCTTCTTTAGTTAAAGTTAAATTATTCATTTTTTCTTTAACAATTGGAATTACTTCTGTAGGATACTTAGTTTCTATTCCCACTTCAATAGTTACTAAACCATTAAATATATCTCTACTAGCACCAATACTAGTTACTAACTCTTTTTCTAGTAACTCTTCACGTAATAAAGAAGTTGAACCGAAATTATTTCTAAGTACAATACTTAAATATACATTTAATAGCATTGGATCAATATCTCTTAAGGTATTCAAACCATCATAATTGTCACCAATACCAAAAGTATTCAAGACTTTCTCTGTCTGATTAAATGCTCTTCTTTTACTGCTCTTATGTGTAAAATCTGAAAATGGATAATTTAAAATTGTGCCACTTTGTAAAAATGCTCTTTTAAACAATCCATCAGCAAGTGGGGATATGACAAGTGCTGATGCAGCCATAGCTCCTGCAGAATGTCCTGCAATTGTGATATTCGAAGGATCGCCACCAAAACTTTCAATATTCTGATTGACCCATTTTAAAGCTTCAAGAATATCAAGATGTCCGAAATTACCTGTTGTACCGTACTGACTGTATGTCTGAACAGTTGCCATGAATCCCTGAAACTGCAGTCTGTAATTGAGAGTTACAACAATTACACCATTTTCAACAAAAGAATCTGCAGAGCTTACCGATGTTGCAGCTGATCCCTGAACATAAGCTCCACCATGGATCCAGAAGAGCACAGGAAGTTTGTCGGTTTCTGATATATTCTTTGGTCTAAAGATATTAAGGCACAGACTATCATCTCCCATACCGTATTTCTGTACTAAAGCATCAGAAACACTCTGATAGGACATTTTGCAGTATCTGTCTGCTCTGTATATGTTTGCAAAAGGCTCTATTTTTGATGGAGGAGCATATCTTAGATTACCTACAGGAGCCTTTGCATACGGAATGCCTAAGAACTGCTCTGATGCGATTGTCTCTCTGCCTTCAATATAGCCTACAGGAGTTTTTACAACTGGTCTTGCATAGGATACATTAAATACGAACACTAAAGAGAGAAGCAATGTCAGCAATACACGATGTATCATATGAAAACCTGTACTCAAATAAATTAAAATTAAAAATGTTCTTTTAATACATTAAGAACAGTTTCAAGATTGTTCTTATCACCTATATCTAGTCTGAATTTGTTCTTTGAAACATTATCCTTTGATAAAGAGCCTCTAAGCCATGTCATCTGATGCTTTGCAAGATGTGCTGTAGCATTTACACTAAGCTCAATCATCTTGTCATAATCATACTGACCTTCAAGGTATTCAAATACCTGTCTGTAACCTACCGATCTCATTGAAGGCATATCAAGATGCAGATCGCCCCTTGCTCTTAGCAATTCAACCTCATGAACAAAACCGTCATCGAGCATTTTTAAAAATCTTTTCTTTATAAGAGATCTAAGTTCTGTTCTGTCATCATCTTTTGGAAGCAGAATAAATTCAACTCTATCAAAAGGACACTTATCACCTGATTTTTCAAAAAAAGAACTCATAGGCTTTCCTGTCATATAATAAACTTCAATAGCCCTTGAAATTCTCTGTTTGTCATTTGGATTTAATCTTCTGTAAGCATCCTCATCAAACTGCTTTAATAGAGAATGCATATATGGCCAGCCATGTTCATTAGCCTCAGATAGTACGCGCTCACGAACTTCCTTTGTTGAAGGAGGAACTGGTGATAAACCATCTACAAGAGCCTTGTAGTACATCATTGTTCCACCGCAGATTATAGGAACATGACCTCTATTGCATATATCATCAACTAATCTTATACAGTCTTCTCTAAAATCGGCTGCACTGTAACTTTCTTTAGGATCACAGATGTTGATAAGATGATGAGGAGCAATTGCCATCTCTTCTTTTGTAGGTTTTGCAGAGCCTATATCCATCTGAGTATATACGAGTGCAGAATCAAGGCTGATTATTTCAGCTTTCAAGAATTTGCAAAGATCCAATGCAAGTGCGGTTTTTCCTGATGCTGTTGGTCCTAAGATCACTATTGCTTTATTTTTCATTACCGTACCGCTGTATTCTTATTATCTTTTCAAAATTCAATTCTGCCATAACATCAGAATCTTTTGATGATGACTCAAAAGAATCAACAGATTCAAGAACAGAATTGACATCAATTAAGGAAGAATCTGTAAGTGCCATCAAATCTGATAACTGTACAGGGATCTGATCATCTTCAATACTCTTAAATGATGCACATATCAGTTTTAATGCCTTAGCAGCATATTCTGCAAGCTGGCATCCTTTCATCATTTCAGGTATCTGAATGATTTCTACCTTTGTTTTATACAGTTTTAGCACAAATCCGCATTTTTTTACTGCATTTTCTGCAGTTTTAAGAGCTTTTACAAAAATTTCATCTGTAACAAGTGTAAAAGGCAGTGTAAGTTTGACTGTTTTAAGTTCAGATGAGATTACACTTCTTGAAAATTCCAAAGAGAGCTTTTTCCTTTTCAGATTATTAATATTCAAAAGGAAGAATTTTCCTCTATATCTTACTAGTAGTGTATCGTCTGCAACAGAATCTAAAACTGCTAAATTATCAGCATACTCTGTCTTTAACTGAGAAAATGATTCAGATACGAAGTTCTTGTTTGCAAGAGAAGAGCTTTTAACAGAATCCTGATAAAAAGCAGAACTTTGTATTACCTTATCAAGATAATCAGAATAGTTCTTTACATTATCAGATGTATTATTATTAATTACACTATCGCTATTTAGAAAATTACTGTTTTTCAGAACTAGTGAGTCTGATCTGTTAAATGAAGATACGCCTTTTGGAAAAGTAGGAAGATCTTTTGAATCAATATCAAAAGAAGAAACATGAGAAACTGCACTGACATCATTTAACTGATTATCAGGACCTATGCCATATTTTCTTAGAGCAAGAACAATATTGTCTACTATAAGATCATGAATTAGTGACGAATTGTGAAAGCGAACCTCATCCTTTCTTGGATGAACATTCACATCAACCTCACTAGGATCTACCGAGAAATAAAGAACACATCTTATAGGTAGAGTTTTACCAAGAACCTCAAAGAATGCTTCTTTAAGAGCATGAGTCACAAGCTTATCTGCAATAGGTCTGCCATTCAAGAATAAATATATCTGCTCTGAAACTGCATCTGTCTCTTTTGGAGGTTCAAGCATCATTCCTTCAATCTGTATTGCAGGATCCTCGCATATAACACTGATT
>NZ_JBGVMC010000182.1:0-1150 GCF_045124615.1 Succinivibrio sp. | reverse complement strand
ATTAAAAGTATGACTTTCTTTTTATAGTGCTTATAAAGACAAGTTGATAGAAATTCTAAAGCTTCCTTTACATATCCCATAGAATTTATATCACACAGAAATTCTCTATTTAGATATTTGCTATAGTTTTCAATCTCATCTTTTGACAGATTCTTACTGTTTAATAAAAAGTCGTAACTAGAAAATAGCCTTACTACAATACGTGCTAATGCATCATAGGCCTGTTCAAAAGTCTCTCCATAAGCGCTTTTAAGCGAAATAGAAATAACAGGGAACTGTCCTAGGTATTTATCTGTAAATTCTTTGTCATTTAGAATCTCAAGACCATCAAAGAGTTTTTCTTTATACTCTCTGTTTGCAGAACCATCAGGTGCAACTCTTAAAAATGATTTGAACATATCCATTAAAAGAGTTTTTCCAAAACGTCTTGGTCTTGTAAAAAGGATTACTGGAGAGATATTGGTAAAGACTGTTTTTAAGTATGAGGATTTATCAACATAATATCCTCCTTTAGTAATGATATCTATGAAACTATCATTTCCAATTCCTAAAGGTAGCCTTTTTAAGTTTCTCTCGCTCATCTTTATATCCAAAAATCATCTTACAATCCTATTTTAGACAAAATGATGTATATATAGCAAATGAAAGTATCCAACAAATGATACTGCTCCATAGAAAAAAAAGAATATGATCACTCTCTTTTGTTATATGGCCACATCATAATCTGGCCTTGCAGCCTACATAATAAATGGCACCTTTGCATTGAAGATCAAAACAATCTTCAATCATCGATGCCATTTATGGAAAAGTGCAATGATTACTTAGCTTTTGCTCTTTTAGCAATAAAAATAACAGATACAATCATAAGAGCAAAAGCTGTCAGGAAACTTGCAGCAAAACTGTGAGTAACACCTGCAACAGCATAACCTACAAATGAGCATGCAGCTACAATTGCTGTATATGGTAGCTGCGTGTATACATGTTCAATATGAACACATCCTGCGCCTGCTGATGATAGGACAGTTGTATCAGAAATTGGTGAGCAGTGATCTCCAAAAACAGAGCCTGCCAGTGTTGCTGACAGAGAAATAATCACAAGTTCACTTGAGTTTGGATCAATTGCATTTGCAACCATCACAACGATTGGAAT
>NZ_JBGVMC010000181.1:0-1992 GCF_045124615.1 Succinivibrio sp. | reverse complement strand
TTCCTCTTAACAGAGGCTCTAAGAGGTGAAGGAGCTCAGTTAAAGCGTCCTGATGGTACAAGATTCATGCAGGATTATGATGATGGACTTGAGCTTGCTCCAAGAGACATTGTTGCAAGAGCAATCGATCATGAAATGAAGAAATTAGGTGCACACTGCATGTACCTTGATATTTCATTTAAAGAGCCTGAGTTTGTTAAAAAGCACTTCCCAACCATCTATGAGCGTTGCCTAAAGGTTGGTATCGATATCACCAAACAGCCAATCCCAATTGTTCCTGCAGCTCACTTTACCTGTGGTGGTATCATGGTTGATAAAAAGGCAAGAACTGATATTGACGGTTTATATGCTATCGGCGAGTGCGCATATACTGGTCTTCATGGAGCAAACAGACTTGCTTCAAACTCTCTACTTGAGTGTGTTGTTTACGGAAAAGCTGCTGCTGAAAATATCCTTAAGCACCTTGACGATGATGAATTTGATACAGTTGAAATCAAGGACTGGGATGAAAGTCAGGTAACAAACTCTGATGAGGAAGTTATTATTACTCACAACTGGCATGAACTACGTCTTACCATGTGGGATTATGTAGGTATTGTTAGAACAAACAAGCGCCTTGAAAGAGCAATGCACAGAATTGAGATGCTTAAAAAGGAAGTTAGTGAATACTACTCTAACTTCAGAGTATCAAGAAATCTGTTAGAGCTTAGAAATCTTCTTGCTGTTGCTGAGATTATCGTTAAATCAGCAATGAAAAGACATGAATCAAGAGGTCTTCACTACAATCTTGATTATCCTAATACTGAAGAAAAATCAGGACCTACTATTCTAAAACCAAACGAATAATGGTGATGAAAAAGAGGCTTATGCCTCTTTTTTATTGCGATTTAATAAATTATTTTCAATTCCTACTATTCATGTCGGTTATTAGTTATATATAATACAGAAAACAAGATTTTCAGCTTTAGGAGCTTTTTATGGATTTAATCCCTAGCTTTCAGGTAGATCACACAAAGCTTGTTCCTGGTATTTATGTATCAAGAATTGATACTATCGGAAACGAGTTTGCTACCACATTCGATATCAGAATGAAGACACCAAATGTTGAACCAGCAATTCATCCAAATGCAATGCATTCAATTGAACATGTTGTAGCAACATTTTTAAGAAACGATCCTGAATGGAAAGATAAAGTTATCTACTGGGGTCCTATGGGCTGTCTGACTGGCTGCTATCTGATTATGAAAGGCAAACCTACTCCTCAGGAGATTCTGCCTCTTATGATAAGAGCTTTTGAATACTGCAGAGATTACGATGATGTTATTCCAGGTGCACTTCCTGTTAACTGCGGAAACTACCTGCTTCACGATCTTCAGATTGCTAAATATGAGTCAAAGCTTTTTGTTGATGTTCTAAAAACAAAACCTTGCTTTGATTATCCAACTTCACAGAGAATTGAAACTGAGAAAGGTTTAACTTTCTTTGATTCTTAATATTAAGTCAAAGGCTGTCTGTTAATAGACAGCCTTATTCAAAAGTTTTTCTCATGAATCAATTTCTATTTTCACTTGTATTCATCCCCACATTCTGCATAAATAAGTCATGATCTAAAGCCTCAAATAATTCTGACTAATTTATAATTTCAACTAATACTTATCCACTTATTGTTTTTCTATTTGCCTCGCACCATTCTTTAATAGTGTTACTTTTGTTTTCTGATTCAAGATGAAAACTTAAATGAAGATCATTCAACAAATAAATAAAACAAAGAATATCTCGTGCTGTTCGTTTCATATCAGATTCTGACATCATAGAAAGAAAACCTTCTTGCATATTCCTTACTTTGTTATATCTATGACTACTTCCATGAAGCACAAATCTATACATTAGATTTTTGTAATACTTCCGATCTTCTTCTTTTTCTAATTTAGCTAAAATTTGAGGATCTCTAGAAACCTTTTCTATACTTTTTTTATATTCAAATGTTGAAAA